>JAFUAD010000035.1 GCA_017460835.1 Oscillospiraceae bacterium | reverse complement strand
CGCAGTCAGATCTTTCGTCAGATTGTATGAAAACGACGCCGCTGGGCTGTCGCCCAGCAAGGAGTTTTCATGCAAGATGACGGAAAAGCTGCAAGCAGATGTGCCGCCAAGCCGTCAGGCGGGCTTTGTGCGGTGTTGCCTGAAACATATCGGCGCATGCTCCGGCATATTCTGAATTATCCTGCATAGGGAAGGGGAAATGCAATGAAACGGCAATCGGTTCTGCGGGGGGCGGTCTGGCTGATGCTCTCTGCGCTCGCGGCAAAGCTGCTGGGGGCGGTGTTCCGCATCCCGCTGACCGCGATGCTCGGCGGCGCGGGCATGGGCTATTATTCCAGCGCATACGGGCTGTTTCTGCCGGTCTATGCGCTCTCGGTCTCCGGCATCAACACGGCGGTCGCGGCCATGACGGCATCCGCGCTCGCAAAGCACGACCCCGCAGAATGCCGCGGCATCGCCCGCACAGCATGGCGGATGTTCGGCATCGGCGGGCTCTGCGGCAGCATTGCCCTCTGGCTGCTCTCTGCGCCGCTCTGCCGCTTTGTTCTGCACAATCCGCAGGCGGCGCCGGCCGTGAGAATGTTCGCGCCGGCGGTGTGGTTCTGCTGCATGAGCGCGGTGCTGCGCGGGCTCTGCGAGGGCAGGCAGCAGATGATTCCGACGGCGGTTTCGCAGGTTGCCGAGGGCATCGTGCGGCTGAGCTGCGGGCTGATCGCAGCAGGGCTTGTGCTGCGGGCGCCGGCGCGTGCGATGCGCTTTTTCCCGGCGGGAACCTCCCCTGCTGCGGCTGCCGCTGCCGCTGCGGTGTTCGGCGTGACGCTCTCGACTGCCGCAGGAACCGCGGTTCTGCTGCTGTTTCACCGTATGCTCCGCCTGCCCGGCGGCACACCGTTGCCGGAGAATCCCCGGCACATCCGGCGTGCAATGATTGCGCTGCTGCTGCCGGTTGCCGCCGCGTCGCTTGTCACCAATCTCACGACGCTCATCGACCTCTGCACAGGTCTGCGCGGACTTTCTGCCGGGATCCTGCGTGATCCTGCGGCATACGGCATCTCACCGCAGCATGCGCGGCAAAATGCGGAAACGCTCGCGAATTTTTATTACGGCGCCTATGCGGGGCTCGCGGTGACCGTGTTCAATTTGGTTCCGTCGGTGACGAACATGCTCGGAAAGGCGGTGCTTCCGGCATTCGCGGAGGCGCATACGCAGGGGAATGCTGCGGAAATGCAGCGGCATGCGGAGGATGTTCTGCGGCGGACGGCATTTCTCGCGGTGCCTGCGGGAATGGGCATTGCTGTCCTCGCGGAGCCGATTCTGCAATTTCTGTTTGCATCGCGGCAGGCAGAGATCGCCGCTGCGGCTCAGCCGCTCTCGCTGCTCGGTATCGCGCTGATCTTCACGGCGCTGAGCTGCCCGCTGTTCAGCATGATGCAGGCCTCCGGTCATGCGGGCGACGCGGTCACGGCAATGCTATACGGCGCGGGCATCAAGCTCGCGGGCAATCTGATTCTGATTCCGCGGATGCAGCTCCGGGGGGCAGCGCTTGCGACGGCGCTCAGCTACCTGACCATTCTGCTCGGCAGCCTGTATTTATTCCGGCGCAGAACAGGGCTTTCGCTCAGCCTGCGCACTGCCTGCGGGCGCGCGTGCATCGCAGGACTCTGCTGCGCCGCTGCCGCCGGTATGCTGTACCGCAGGCTCCCGGCGCTGCCGCAGCGCACCGCCCTGCTCCTGAGCATTGCAGGCGGCGGGGTAATCTACCTGCTGCTGATGAACGTAAAAAGAACACCGCTGTCCTCATGCAAGGAACAGCGGTGCTGACTGTTATGAAATTATGCCTCCGGGCCGCCCGGTGCCTTCGGGTTGCCGGTCACTTCATACCATGTGATCCATGTCTTCTGTGCGAGAATGTTGGTGTAGTACTGGAGAATGCACTGCGCATCCTCAACTGTCACGGTGCCGTCGCCGTTCACATCGGCGATCGCCTTCTCGGTGTCGTTCAGAACGGACGGCTTTTTCGCGAGCACAACAGTATATTCCTGAAGCGCGAGCTGCGCGTCGTCAACCGAGATTTCTCCGTTCATGCTGACATCGCCGAAGAGGCCGACGGTGATCGAGCAGGTGTATTCCTTGCCGTTGTTCGCTGCGGTGATGACAGCAGCGCCGAGCTTCTGCGCGACGACAAAGCCGTTCTGATCGACCGTTGCGACCGATTCATCCGAGCTGCTCCATGTCACATCGCCGTAGGCATTGAACAGGGTCAGGTTCACGGTATTGCCCGCATTCGGGAGAATGTAGCTGGTGTAGTTCAGATAAGGCGCAGAGGTGTCGCCGGCAACCGTAACGGAGCCGTCGTAGAAATCGGGATACAGCCACTGCATGTCGTAGTTTGCGACCTCAAGCTGCTTCATCTTGCCGGCATCATCTTCAACCGTATCGTGATAGAAGCGGATCGGATAGGTCGTGCCGGGCTCTGCATCCTCCGGGATCGTGACAACGATGTTGACGATGATCGAGCCGTCATCTGCAAACATATTCTGGCTGGACGCAAAGACGATATTCGCCGGATCGGCCTCAGCGTTGGTCTCCATCTCGACGAGGTATGCATAGTTGTTTTTCACGCTTCTGAAATCGGTGATCTTCGCATCGCCGCCCGCCTGGAAGTACAGGCGCATTGCTGCGGTGCCGGGGTCGCCGTAAACCTTGACCGGAACGCGGACGCTCTCGCCCGGCTTGCCGCTGACATCGCCGATGATGAGGTAGTGGCCGCCGCCCTCGATCTTGTAGTCATCGACCCACGGCTCGCCGACCGGTACGGTCTCAGTGGTGACGGTCGTCGTCTGGGTGACGGGCTCGGTCTCGGTTGTCGTTGTGGTGGTAACGGTTTCGGTAGTTGTGGTCTCGGTGGTGGTTGTGGTTGCAGCCTGAATGGTCAGCGAAACGGTGTTGGAATGAATCTGAGAAGAAGAGAACGCATGATTGTTGACATCCCGTACAAAATCAGCCAGCGAGGCAAAATTAAACGTCTCTGTTCCCGCTGCCGCCTCAGCATCAATTTCAACCGTCAATGTGATCTCCGCACTGTCGGTTCCCTCTTCGCCGAAGTCATAGTCCGCCCAATCGAACGTCATTGTCTTGATTTTGCCGAATCCGCCGTTTGAAATGGAACCGATCTTCGTATTAACAGCGGTGAGCTTCACCTTAAAGCTGTAAGTCTCGCCCGGCGCCAGCGCGGGAATCTCCGGGCACTCGGCCTCAATATACGGCTCGTTCTGCGCGGTTGTGGTTTCGGTAGTGGTTGTGGTGGTCTCGGTGGTGGTTGTGGTCGTCTCAGTGGTGGTAGTCGTCGTTTCAGTGGTCGTGGTCGAGGTTGTGGTGGTGGTTTCCTCTGCGACAACGATCGTCAGCGGCTTGCTCTGATAGGCAAGATCACCGTCCGCTGTGCCGGATGCGCAGTAGGACTCGCTGTACTTCGGATTATCCTTGCCGATGCTCAGGGCATTGACATACGGATCTCTGCGGATATCGAGCACATAGGTGCCTGCGGGAGTGCCCTCCGGCACGATCAGCGATGCCTCTGCAAAGGGCGCATCATATGCCCAGCTTGCATCCGCTGTCCATGCGGTCGTGCCCGCTTCAGCCGCGGAATCGGCATTCTTGGTCGGGTCCATTGTATAGAGCCACTCCACGTTCATCTGACTTGCATTGAAATCAGAAACAAAGGAAGATGCAGAGGCGCCTTCATGGGCGCTGTCGAAGCAGAAGGTTTCGGAGATCTTTCCGTCTGCCAGATACAGGCCGTAATTCCCGAAGCTGCCGTCCTCGGCGACCTGACCGTCATTGATCTGGAGCTTCAGGTTGATGGCATAGACGCCGGGGTTTTCCGGAATATAAATATTCACCGGAACGGCGACATCCCCCTCTGCAATCTGTTCGGCAGAGATCACGACCTCATTGGAACCGTTGCTCTGAAAATCGAATGTCAGGATTTCGCCCTCTGCCGCTGCCGGCATCGCGCCCGCGCCGAGCAGAGCCGTTGCTGTCATACTGCCTGCAAGCAGTGCAGACAAGAGCTTTTTGAATCGCATAATACTCTGTTCCTTTCTGAAAGAAAATTATTGGTACCGCTCGCATTACGGAGCAGGATCAACCGTTGTTTCGTGGCCGAGCCCGTAGGTCAGCGTCAGGAGACTGTCCGCCAGATGCACATTCTCAATGAGCACCGCCGGATCGTCGATCCGGAGATCGCCGTGGCTGAAATTCCAGAATGCGCGGACGCCGAGCGAGACAAGCCTCTGTGCGAGCGCAGGTGCGGCAGATTCCGGCACGCAGATCACTGCGAGCTCCGGGTGCTCCTGATGGCAGAAGCCCGCGAGCGTATCCGTATGATGCACCGGCATGCCGTTCAGGTCTCTGCCGGCGACGAACGGGTTGGAATCGAACAGGCCGATCAGCTCGCAGCCGCACTGCGGAAAGCTCACATGGGAGGCGATCGCCCTGCCCATTGTGCCGAGCCCGATCAGAATTGCCCGACGGTGCTCGGAGACCCCGAGAATCTGCCCGATCTCGTCATACAGCGCCCGGACATTGTAGCCGTATCCCTGCTGCCCGAAGCCGCCGAAGCAGTTGAGGTCCTGCCGGATCTGCGAGGCAGTCAGCCCCATCTGCACAGAAAGCTCCTTGGAGGAAATCCGGACCGTGCCCTTTGCCGTCAGTTCACCGAGAAAGCGGTGATACCGCGGCAGGCGGCGAATCACAGACGGGGAAATCTCCTGTTTCGCCATGAAGCATACGCCCCCTTATTGCAGCTTTGCGGAAAGGCGTGCGCCGATCTCCTCAAGGAAGGTTCTGGAGTTGACCTTTTTCTTGTTCTCCAGCGTGGAGAGCAGGTAGAGGTCGCCGGTCATGATGCCGTCCTCAATGGTCTGAATCGTTGCCTCCTCGAGCTTATCCGCGAAATCGCAGAGCGCCGGAATCTGATCGAGCTCGCCGCGCTTGCGCAGTGCGCCGCTCCATGCAAAGATCGTCGCGACGGAATTCGTGGAGGTCTCCTCGCCCTTGAGGTGCTTGTAGTAATGGCGCTGCACGGTGCCGTGCGCCGCCTCGAACTCATACACACCGGACGGCGAGACCAGAACCGAGGTCATCATCGCGAGCGAGCCGTATGCGGTCGAGACCATGTCGGACATCACATCGCCGTCATAGTTCTTGCATGCCCAGATGTAGCCGCCGCTGGAACGGATCACGCGCGCGACCGCATCGTCGATCAGCGTATAGAAATACTCGATGCCGGCTGCTTCAAATTTTTCCTTGTATTCCGCCTCGTAGATCTCCGCGAAGATATCCTTGAAGCGGTGGTCATACTGCTTGGAGATCGTGTCCTTTGTCGCAAACCACAGATCCTGCTTCAGATCAAGCGCGTAGTTGAAGCAGGCTCTTGCAAAGCCCGCGATCGAATTGTCGCGGTTATGGAGCCCCTGAATGATGCCGTCGTCGGTGAACTCATGGATGAGCTGACGGGTCTCATTGCCGTCCTTGTCCGTCCAGACAAGCTCTGCCTTACCGCCGCCCTTGACCTGCATCTCGGTGTTCTTGTAGACATCGCCGTATGCGTGACGGGCGATCGTGATGGGCTTTGTCCAGGTCGGGATATAGGGCGTGATGCCCTTCACGAGAATCGGGGTGCGGAACACGGTGCCGTCGAGAATCGCACGGATCGTGCCGTTCGGGGATTTCCACATCTCAGAAAGATTGTACTCCTCAACGCGCGCGGCGTTCGGCGTGATCGTCGCACACTTGACGGCAACGCCGTATTTCAGCGTCGCATTTGCGCTGTCAACCGTGATCTGATCCTTCGTTTCCTCACGCTTTTTGAGCCCGAGATCGTAGTATTCGGTTTTGAGATCGACATACGGGAGAATGAGAATATCCTTGATCCACTGCCAGAGAATTCTCGTCATTTCGTCGCCGTCCATTTCGACGAGCGGGGTCGTCATTCTGATCTTATCCATCGGAAAGACCTCCTTTTTCTTTCATTTTGTCAAGAGAACAGAAGCACCGCGATCAGCATGACGGCTGTGAAGCCGAGTGCTGTTATCATTCCGACGGCGCGTTTGCTCAGATTGGTTTTGGCGCTGAGAAGCCGGTAAGTGAGAAAATATGCTGTCATGATCGCAGCCAGCAGCAGAAGCTCCTTCCATGAGCGAATGCGAAAGGTACTGTGCCGGACTGCCGCCGATCGCTGTATTGCTGGTTCCCGCATCATTTCAGTGCTTCGCGGGTGTAATCCAGCAGGCCGCCTGCCAGCATGATATCCTTCGTTCTGCCGGTCAGCTCGCAGAGCACCGGAATGACCGCGCCGTTTGTCTTGTCCACGACGGTCAGCTCGGTTTTGCCCTCAGCGACGGCATTGCGGACGCCCTCCAGCACGAGCTCGTCGCCCTGTGCGATTTTATCGTAATCCGCCTCATTGACAAAGGTCAGCGGCAGAATGCCGGCATTGATCAGATTTGCGCGGTGAATGCGCGCGAACGACTTGACCAGCACCGCCTTGACGCCAAGATAGAGCGGCGCAAGGGCTGCGTGCTCGCGGGACGAGCCCTGACCGTAGTTCGCGCCGCCGACGATGATGCTCTGACCCAGTGCCTTTGCACGCGCCGGGAAGCTCTCGTCGCAGACTGCGAAGCAGTGCTCGGAAATCTTCGGGATATTGGAGCGCAGCGGGAGAATCTTTGCGCCCGCCGGCATGATGTGGTCGGTCGTGATGTTGTCGCCGACCTTCAGGGACACCGGCGCCGCGATCGTCTCAAGCAGCGGATGCGTCTCCGGATACGGCTTGATGTTCGGGCCGAGCTTGATTTCCACGCTGTCCATATCCGCCTCATCGGCAGGCAGCGTCACCATATTGTCGTTGATCGTAAAGACCTCCGGCAGCGAGAACGCCGGCATTTCGCCGATGGTGCGCGGGTCGGTGAGATAACCCGTCAGCGCGGAGGCGGCTGCGGTCTCCGGCGAGACCAGATAGATCTGACCGTCCTTTGTGCCGGAGCGCCCTTCAAAGTTGCGGTTGAAGGTGCGCAGGGAGATTCCGCCAGAATTCGGGGACTGCCCCATGCCGATGCACGGGCCGCATGCGGATTCGAGGATTCTTGCGCCCGCGTCGATCATATCGCTCAGTGCGCCGTTTGCGGCGATCATATTGAGCACCTGCTTCGAGCCCGGTGCGATCGAAAGCGAAACATCCGGATGAACCGTTTTGCCCTTCAGGATGTGCGCGACCTTCATCATATCGAGCAGCGAGGAATTCGTGCAGGAGCCGATGCAGACCTGGTCGATCTTCAGCTTGCCGATCTCCGCAATGGATTTGACATTGTCCGGAGAATGCGGGCAGGCAGCCAGCGGCTCCAGCTTCGAGAGGTCGATCTCAATGACCTCGTCATATTCGGCATCGGGGTCGGCTGCGAGCGGAATCCAGTCCTGCTCGCGCTTCTGCGCCGTCATGAAGGCCTTTGTCATCTCGTCGGAGGGGAAGATCGAGGAGGTCGCGCCGAGCTCTGCGCCCATGTTTGTAATGGTTGCGCGCTCCGGAACCGTCAGGGTCTTCACGCCCTCGCCGGTATACTCGATGACCTTGCCGACGCCGCCCTTGACGGACATGCGGCGGAGCACCTCAAGGATGACGTCCTTTGCCGCGACCCACGGGCTGAGCTGCCCTGAGAGCTTCACATTGACGACCTTCGGACATGTGATGTAATATGCGCCGCCGCCCATTGCGACTGCGACATCAAGGCCGCCGGCGCCGATCGCCAGCATGCCGAGGCCGCCGCCTGTCGGGGTGTGGGAATCCGAGCCGATCAGCGTCTTGCCCGGAATGCCGAAGCGCTCCAGATGCACCTGATGGCAGATGCCGTTGCCCGGGCGGGAGAAATACAGACCGTGCTTTTTCGCACAGCTTCCGATGAAGCGGTGGTCGTCTGCATTCTCAAAGCCGTTTTGCAGCGTGTTGTGGTCGATATATGCGACCGAGCGCTCAGTCCTGACGCGCGGCACGCCCATTGCCTCAAATTCGAGGTACGCCATTGTGCCGGTTGCATCCTGCGTGAGTGTCTGGTCTATGCGGATGCCGATTTCGGTTCCGCGCTTGAGCTCTCCCTCTACAAGATGTGCCGATAGGATTTTTTCTGTCATGGTAAGACCCATTTTCGATTCCTGCCTTTCTTATAGAAATATACAGTTCTATTTTACACCAAAAAGGGCGTTTCTGTCAAGTGATTTTTCGGAATTCTGACAGATATCGCAGATTTGGCAGAGCAGCTTCCTGAAAAATCCTAACACAGTGAGCATAAAACAGTCTGAAAGATCGCACTGACGCCGGAAAGAGTACAGCGCAGCACCTCCGGCTGTACCGGTGTTGTTACAGTTCATTCACAGAATATTCACAGAAAATTCATAGACAAAACACCGGGAATATGGTATAATAAATAGACCGTTTACGCGGATTCGGGAGTATGCCTGCCGATGCAGGAGGTTTTCACCTTCCCCAACCTGCGTTTACCGGATTATTCTGACGAAAGAGGTGAATTTTCATGCTTCGCAAGGAAGAGAAGACGGAGGTCATTCTTGCCAATGCAACCCACGAGGGCGATACCGGTTCTCCTGAGGTTCAGATCGCAATTCTGACCCGCCGCATCAACGACCTGAACGCGCATCTGAAGCAGCACAAGCACGACCACCACTCCTACCGCGGTCTGCTGAAGATGGTCGGCCGCCGCCGTAACCTGCTCGCATACCTGAAGAAGAAGGACATCGAGCGTTACAGAGCCACGATCGAGCGTCTCGGTCTGCGTAAGTAATACGCAAAACGGAGGGAGGGGGGCGACCCTCTCCCTTTCCCTGTTTCATATGCAGGCGCTCTTCTGTCCAGCCGCCGAGGCTTAGCATGAAATCATGCATTGCAGCGCGTTTTATGCAGTTCATGATTTTATGCTAACGCGCCGGATGAACAAAAGAGAGCCTGATGCGAATAAAAATATTTTTTTAGGAGGCTATCCGAATGTTCGAGAAGCACAAGATTTTCAAGACGACCTTCTGCGGCCGCGAGCTGACAATCGAAACCGGAAAGACCTGTGAGCTTTCCAACGGCTCCTGCTGGGTCCGTTACGGCGACACCGTCGTGATGGCAAACGTCACCGCGAGCGAAAAGCCGCGTGACGGCATCGACTTCTTCCCGCTCTCCGTCGATTACGAGGAGCGGCTCTACTCCGTCGGCAGAATCCCCGGCAGCTTCATGAAGCGCGAGGGCAAGCCCTCTGAGCACGCGATCCTCACCTCCCGCTGTGTGGACCGCCCGATCCGTCCGCTGTTCCCGAAGGACATGCGCAATGACGTTGCCGTTGTCATGACCGTGCTCGCAGTCGATCAGGACGCGATGCCGGAAATCCTCGGCATGATCGGCACTTCCGTCGCAATCTCCATCTCCGATATCCCGTGGAACGGCCCGATCGGCGGCGTGGAGGTCGGTCTGGTGAACGGCGAGATCGTTCTCATGCCGACAAAGGAGCAGAGAGCAGTTTCCGATC
The DNA here is from genome assembly GCA_017460835.1 of Oscillospiraceae bacterium. Classification (GTDB taxonomy): domain Bacteria; phylum Bacillota; class Clostridia; order Oscillospirales; family Ruminococcaceae; genus Firm-04. The sequence continues at coordinate 33,249 of JAFUAD010000035.1, read as the reverse complement.
TGAAGCTGACCGTCGCTGCGACCGAGAAGAAGATCGTCATGATCGAGGCCGGCGCAAACGAGGTGCCGGAGGATCTGATGCTCGAATGCATCGTCACGGCACATGAGGAGATCAAAAAGCTCGTCGCATTCATCAACGACATTCAGAAGGAAATCGGCAAGCCGAAGTTCTCCTTCGAGTCGATGGAGGTCGATCACGACCTGTTCGATGCAATTGCAGAATTTGCACGCAAGGACGTCGAATTCGCACTCGATACCAATGACAAGAACATCCGCGAGGCAAGACTCAGCCCGATCAAGAACGCCATTCACGAGAAGTTTGATCCGGAGAATGAGACCCGCATCGCAATGATCGACGAGTGCATCTACAAGCTCCAGAAAACCATCGTCCGCGAGTGGCTCTATCAGGGCAAGCGCGTGGACGGCAGACAGATCGACGAGATCCGCCCGCTCGCCGCAGAGGTCGGCGTGCTGCCGCGCGTTCACGGTTCGGGTCTGTTCACCCGCGGTCAGACACAGGTTCTGACGATCGCAACGCTCGGCCCGGTCTCCGATGCACAGCGCATCGACGGGCTCGATGAAAACGAAGAAACCAAACGCTATATGCACCAGTACAATTTCCCGTCCTATTCTGTCGGCGAGACCAAGCCGAGCAGAGGCCCGGGACGCCGCGAGATCGGTCACGGCGCGCTCGCTGAGAAGGCGCTCGTTCCGGTTCTGCCCTCTGTCGAGGAATTCCCGTATGCGCTGCGTCTCGTCTCCGAGGTGCTCAGCTCCAACGGCTCGACCTCGCAGGGCTCCATCTGCGGCTCGACCCTCGCACTGATGGATGCCGGCGTGCCGATCAAGGCACCGGTTGCCGGTATCTCCTGCGGCCTGATTACCAAGCCGGATTCCGATGAGTTCATGACGATGGTCGATATCCAGGGTCTTGAGGACTTCTTCGGCGACATGGACTTCAAGGTCGGCGGTACGCACAAGGGCATCACCGCGATTCAGGTCGATATCAAGGTGGACGGTCTGACCCCGGCCATCATCAAGGAAGCATTCGAGAAGACCCGCAAGGCGCGTCTCTATATCCTCGACGAGATCATGCTGAAGGCGATTCCGCAGCCGCGTGAAACGGTCAGCGACTTCGCACCGAAGATGCTCCAGACCCGCGTTCCGGTTGACAAGATCCGCGAGGTCATCGGCTCCGGCGGCAAGGTCATCCAGAAGATCTCCGCAGAGTGCGATGTCAAGATCGACATCAACGAGGACGGCAGCGTGTTCGTTTCCGGCATTGATCTTGCAAATGCAAGAAAGGCGATCCAGATCGTTGATACCATCGCAAACGGCCCGGAAATCGGCGCGATCTACAAGGGCAAGGTCACCGGAATCCAGACCTTCGGCGCATTCGTTGAGATCGTCCCCGGCAAGGAGGGTCTGGTTCACATCTCCAAGCTGGATAAGCAGCGCGTTGAGAAGACCGAGGATGTGGTCTCTCTGGGCGATGAGATCGTCGTCAAGGTCATGGAGATCGACGATGTCAAGGGCAAGATTTCCCTCTCCAGAAAAGATGCACTGGCTGAGCTCGAAGCAAGAAAGCAGCTCGTTCAGGACTGATCATCTGAATCAAACGAATCCCCCTCTGTTCGCAGAGGGGGTTCATTTTTATTGTAAATACGACAAAAATGCGCCCTCCTCCGGCATGACCGGAAGAAGGCGCTTTGCATTATTTTGTTGTGTAGACTGCCGGATTCTCCGGAATCTCGAAGCCGGTGCCGATGAAGTAGCTCAGATGCGGCGGCTGATTGTAGCCGTTGTTCTGTGCCGCAACCTGCACGCGGTACTGCGGGTTGTGCATCAGCGAGACGAGGCCGTATTCGGTGGTGTAGGTCGTCGTAAAGATGCGCACGCCGGAGGCATCGCTCAGCGGCATAATCAGCTCCTCGCGCCAGTCGCCGAACAGGTCGCAGGTCAGGCAGGCATTTGATTTGGAATAGTTGTTATAGGTCACGCCGTTGCCGGTGAACTCTCTGCCCTTGTTGTAGCCGTCCACCATCGTGCGGTCGAGCACCTCGCGCTCGAGGTCGCCGTCCCAGTATACGAGGGAATTCTGTCCCCATTTGGTGACATTCGCCCAGTCGCAGACCTTCTCCCCTGTCACGCAGTCATATACGACCGCGTTATGCGAGCCGACCATTTCGGCGCCGCCGTTTCCGGGGATGATGTTATCCGCAATGCATCTGCCGGTGTCGCCGCCCGCAGTCTCGCGGAAGAGCGCCTTGCCGGTCTTGGCATCGCGCAGCTCCACGCCGAAATTGACCGCCTTGCCGTTCGGATGTGTTTCGTCCTCAAGGCACTGGAAAATCTCGAGGCCGGGGTTCGTCGGGTCGAGGTCGCCGATGTGAATGGCGTCGCCGTGTGCGTTGGAGGTTGTGTAGAGCAGCTTGCCGTTGTCGTCGATGACAGCAGAGCCGCAGACGACCTCCTGCTTGCCGTCGCCGTCCACGTCCGCAGCCAGCTCATGGTGGTTGCCGTCGCCGTAGCCCGGTGTCGATTTGTCATTTCCGGTATCAAACGCCCAGCGCTGGACGAGCTTCTTGTTCTTGACATCCCATGCTGTCGCGGTCAGGCGGGTGTAGTAGCCTCTGCCGAATACTGCGGAAGCATTTTCGCCCGAGCCGCCGAGGTATGCCACGCAGCCGGTCATACGGTCGCAGCGGTTGCCCCATGTATCGCCCCAGTCGCCGACGGTGCCTCTGCCGGGAACATAGTTCACGGTATCGAGCGCCGCGCCGGTCTTGCCGTCAAACAGCGTCAGATATTCCGGCCCCTGAATGATGCGTCCGTCGGAGCCGCGGTAATCCTTCGAGCTGTCGCCGATGTACTTGCCGGTGCCGTCCTTCGAGCCGTCCGCGGTCTTGCAGATCATCTCGGCGCAGTTGTCGCCGTCGAAATCATAGACCATGAACTGCGTATAGTGCGCACCTGCGCGGATATTCTTTCCGAGGTCGATCCGCCAGAGTCTCGTGCCGTCGAGCCGGTAGCAGTCAATAATGACATTGCCCGCATAGCCGTTGTTCGCGTTATCCTTCGAGTTGGAGGGGTCCCACTTGAGGAACAGCTCATACTGCCCGTCGCCGTCCACATCGCCGACGGATGCGTCGTTCGGCGAATAGGTGTATTCCACGCCGTCCGGGGTCGTGCCGCCGGCAGGCGTATCCATCTTGATATCGAAATATGCACCGGATGTGCCGTCATTGAAATTGGCGAGCTTGGTTGCCGGGCAGGCGAACTCCGTGCAGGTATCGCCCTGATACACGTCAACGGTGTACCAGTCGGTATCGGTTCCGGAGGCATCCAGATAGCAGCTCGCATCGTGAATCGTGCCGGTGAAGATCGGCGGAGTCTGCCCGTTCTTGAAGACCTCATAGCGGGTGTTCTCGTCGTCCTCGCCGAGAATGCGCCAGCTAATGAGATTGCCGCCGTTCTTGGTCGCCTTTGCCGCGATGACGCCGCGGTCTAGGTTCTCCATGCGCAGCGCGCCGGGCTTGGGCTGCTTTATGACCTCCGCCGCCGGATCGTCGGTCTTTTCGAGCTCGATATAGTCCATATTCGGGCCGCCGCCGCTGCCGGAGGCAGTCGCCTTGATCGTGTTGGTGCCGGCCTTCAGCGACACAACGACCGAGACCTCAGACCATGTCGTCCATGCGCCGGTATTCGGATAATCGACCGAAACCGACTCCGATGCGCCGTTGACGCTCACCTGACAGGTGCGGTTATCGTCCGCGCTGCCGCCGTTTGCATAGCGGAAGGTCACGCGGTAATTGCCGTCCGCGGGAACCGTCACCGTCCAGTTGACATAGCTGCCGATGACATTGTTGTAGTTCCAGTATGCGCGGCCGGAGAAGCCCTCGTTCGTGGTTTCCTCCCAGCCGTCGTAGCACTCGGCCTCGACCGCATAATAGCGCTCCTGATAGGTAACATCCGGAACCGTCACGGTCACGCCCGCCGGGAACTGCGTGATCTCCGTCCGGAGATACTGCGCGAGCATGTCAGCATCTGCGGCATTCACCGTGCCGTCCGCATTGACATCGGCCTGAAGCGCCTGAAGCGCGGTCATCGGCGTGTTCGTCAGGATCAGGCGCTTCATCAGCGTCAGATCCTCACCCGTGAGCTTCTGGTTATTGTCGAGGTCCCCGACATAACCGGTCTCTGCCGCCGATACCGTCAGCGGAAACGCGCCGCAGACGGTACCCAGCAGAGCCGCGGCTGCCGTAAACGACAGCACACGCTTCCCCCTAATGTGGTTTTTCATGGTAACTCCCCCTAAGTGGTTTCACTTTCTCTTTCGGAAATTTTATTTTTATGACTAAACATGATGCTGTCAATATTATCATACCATACTGAAAAGAATTTTGCAATGACGAATCGTATTTCCTTACTGAGTTTTTGTACGATTACTCCGCGATTTCCAGCGGCAAAAGCTGCTGCGTCTGCACATCAATCAGCCCGAAGGTCGTCATTTTCAGCGACGGAATCACCGAAAGCGACACAAAAGCCATGTTCATAAACGGCGCAATATCCTCCCGAACGCCGAGCCTGCGGACGGTTTCGTTCTGGAAGCGGTGCTGCTCTGCGACGGTTTTCGCATCCGCGTCGCTCATCAGCCCGGCGACCGGCAGCGGAATCTCTGCAAGGGGCTGTCCGTTTTCGACTGCCGCGCATCCCCCGCCGAGCGCCCGGACGCGGTTTGCCGCGGCGGCCATGTCCGCATCATTTGTGCCGATGACAATGAGATTATGCGCATCGTGCGAGACGGAGGCGGCGATCGCACCGCGCTGCAAGCCGATGCCCTTGATATAGCCGAGCCCTCTGTGCCCGGTGTTCCTGTGCCGCTCAATGACCGCGAGCTTGAGCAGATCGCGCCCGGCGTCAATGCCGTTGTTCACGGAGAAATCGACCGTTTCATGCAGCTCGTCGGTCAGAAGCTGCCCGGGAATCACGCCGATCACGCGGCAGCGCCCGCTGAACGGTTCGATGCGGAAATCCTCCGGCTTCAGCGCATCGAGGCAAAAGGAATGCAGGATCGCATGCCACTTTTCCGTGTGATAATCCTGCACCGGGAAATCGAGGCAAACGCCGTTCCGGACAGCCCTTTTTCCGGCGCTGTAAACATCCTGCACATCCATTTCCGGCAGATTGTTCAGCACGAGAAGATCCGCGCGGTAGCCCGGCGCGATCGCACCGACCCGCGTCAGCCCGAAGCACTGCGCCGCCTGAATCGTCGCCATGCGGATGCAGGTCACGACGTCCTTTCCGGCGCGCACCGCCCTGCGGATCATCGCGTCGATATGCCCCTCCGTCAGCAGATCGGCGGGGTGCTTGTCGTCGGTGACAAGCAGGCAGCGCCGGCAGAACGGTTCATCGAACAGTGGCAGAAGCGCATCGAGATTGCGCGCCGCCGAGCCCTGCCGGATCATGAGCCACTGTCCCTTCCGGACGCGCTCGATCGCCTCCTCCGCCGAGGAGCACTCGTGGTCGCTCTGGATGCCCGCCGCGATATAGCGGTCGAGGTCGTGCCCGGTCAGCAGCGGCGCGTGGCCGTCGATGACCTTGTGCGCCTGCTTAGCCGCCGCGAGCTTTTCCATGACGAAATCCGCGCCGCTCAGTACGCCCGGATAGTTCATCATCTCCGCAAGCCCCGGCACACGGGGATGCGAAAAATACGGCTGCAAATCCGCCGCGAGCAGCTCAGCGCCCGATTCATCGAGCGGCATCGCGGGGACGCAGGACGGCAGCATGATATAGACATGCAGCGGCAGATTTTCGCTCATTTCCAGCATAAAATCAATCCCGGCGGTGCCGCAGACATTCGCGATCTCATGCGGGTCTGCGACGATCGCGGTGGTGCCGTGCGGGAGCGCCGCCTTCGCGAGCTCCGCAGGCGTCAGCATCGTGCTCTCGATATGAATATGCCCGTCGATCAGGCCGGGACAGAGGAACCGCCCGGAGACATCCTCGGTCACATCGGCATCCGCCTCAGTGTAATCGCCGACGCCGAGAATGATGTCGTCCTCGATCAGGACATTCTCCTTTTGCAACTCGCCGGTAAAGACATTGACAACCGTTCCGTTTTTCAGCAGCGTTTTCATGTCAGAATCCCCTTTTTTATGAAGATACTTTCATTATAGCAGATTATAGCGGAAATTTCAATGGGCGAAGGAGAAAAAATGCCCCGCCCAAAAAGAGCGGAGCATCTTCCGTATGATTTGCAATCAGACGAGCTGGATAATAGCCATCTCAGCTGCGTCGCCGCGGCGCGGACCGATCTTCACGATCTTGGTGTAGCCGCCGTTCCGCTCTGCGTAGCGGGGTGCAATTTCGTCAAAGAGCTTCTTTGCAACGCTTTCCTTCGTGACATATGCAAAGACCTGACGCTTGTTGTGGAGATCCGCAGCGGTGTTATCACCGGAAATCCCCTTCGCAATGGTGATCATCTTCTCTGCCATAGAACGAACTTCCTTCGCTCTGGTGACGGTCGTCTCGATCTGACCGTTCTCAAGCAGATAGGTCACCATGCCGCGCAGCATCGCCTTTCTGTGATCCGTGGCTCTGCCGAGCTTTCTGGAACCTGCCATTGTGTTTCACTCCTTTATCAATCCATCCGGCACCGGAGAGGACGCCGGGTTCGGGAATTAGTCGTTGTCGTCCGAACTGAGATCAAAGCCCAGAGACTGGAGCTTTTCCTTGACCTCATCAAACGATTTTCTGCCGAGATTTCTGACCTTCATCATCTCGTCCTCAGACCGGCTGATCAAATCAGCAACGGTATTGATGCCGGCGCGCTTCAGGCAATTGAACGAGCGAACCGACAAATCCAGCTCCTCAATGGTGGTTTCCAGCTTTTTCTCCTGTCCGCCGTCCGTGGTATCCTGCAATACAGGCTCCAGAATCTTCTCCTCCGAGAGATTCACGAACAGCTGGAGATACTCCGTCAGGAGGCTGGCAGCCTGAGACAGCGCATCGTTTGCGAAAACGGTGCCGTCCGTCCAGACTTCCATTGTCAGCTTGTCATAGTCTGTGACCTGACCGAGGCGCGTATCCTCGACTTTATAATTCACCTTCAAAATCGGTGTATAAATACTGTCAACCGTGATGGTATCGACCGGCAAATTCTGTCTGTTCTGCTTATTTCGTTCCGCAGAAACATACCCTCTGCCCTTATCCAGCATGATCTGCATTTCGAGCTTTGCCCCCTTGCCGACCGTTGCGATATGCGGGAACGGCGGGAGGATCTCGACTTCAGAATCGGTGCGGATATCCGCAGCGGTGACCTCACATTCACCCTGGGCGTCAATAATGATGGTTTTGGGGCTGTCGCCGTGAAGCTTCGCGGTCAGGCCCTTGATCGCAAGGATGATCTCCGTGACATCCTCCTTGACACCGGGGATGGTTGAGAGCTCATGATGAACGCCCTCGATTTTGACGGCATATACTGCCACACCGGGCAGCGAGGAGAGCAGAATCCTTCTGAGACTGTTACCGATCGTGATGCCGTAGCCGCGCGGCAGCGGGCCAACGACAAATCTACCGTACTTACCGTCGCCGTGCAGTTCCTCGGTAACGATATCCGGCTTTTCCATTTTCAGCATAAATACCCTCCTGTTGTGCAATCAGTTGTGGTACGGCTGCACATTCCGGGAGCAGCCGCTCGATATTGATCCTGATGATTTCAGGGATTACTTAGAGTACAACTCAACGATGAGGTGAGTCTGTGCTTCATACTCAATATCGTCTGCTGAAGGCATCCGGACAACTGTTGCGGAGAAGTCGTCCTTCTTCGCCTCAAGCCAAAGCGGAACAACTCTGTCAGCGGTTGCCTCAACGGTAGCCTTAAACTTATCAGAAGTTCTGTCCTTTTCGCGCAGCGCGATCACATCGCCGACCTTCACGCGGTAAGAAGCGATATTGACCTTCTTGCCGTTGACGGTGTAGTGTGCGTGTGCGACAAGCTGTCTTGCCTCGCGTCTTGTCAGAGCAAGACCCATACGGAAGACAACATTATCCAGTCTGGATTCGAGGCAGGTGATGAGGTTATCACCGGTCTTGCCCTCCATCTTGGAAGCAAGCTCAAAGTAGTGTCTGAACTGCTTTTCGAGCATGCCGTAGATAAACTTCAGCTTCTGCTTTTCCTTGAGCTGAAGACCGTATTCAGAGATCTTCTTACGGTTGTTTGCATTCTTAAAGCGATTGGAATCCTTCTTGGAAACGCCCATGACTCCGGGGCTGATTCCGAGGGTTCTGCACTTTTTCAGGATCGGTTCTTTCTGTACCGCCATCTTCGTTCACACCTCCACAAAATTAGACACGTCTTCTCTTCGGAGGACGGCAGCCGTTATGGGGAATCGGCGTTACGTCCTTGATCATGCGAACCTCAAGACCGACAGTCTGAAGCGCACGGATTGCAGCCTCTCTGCCCGAGCCCGGACCGTTCACATAAACCTCAACGGTCTTCAGACCATGTTCCATTGCTGCACGCGCTGCGGTTTCTGCTGCACTCTGTGCTGCAAACGGGGTAGACTTCTTGGAGCCGCGGAAGCCAAGCTCGCCGGCGGATGCCCAGGAAATCGCATTACCCTGCGTATCGGTAATGGTCACGATGGTGTTGTTGAATGTGGACTGAATATGCACGGCGCCGTTTTCGATGTTCTTGCGCTCTCTGCGGCGTCTGATCGTGGTTACCTTTTTCTTCTGCTGTGCCAAGATACAGTCCCTCCTTATTTCTTCTTGTTCGCAATGGTCTTGGCCGGACCCTTGCGTGTTCTGGCATTGGTCTTTGTGCGCTGTCCTCTGACAGGCAGACCCTTACGGTGACGGATCCCGCGGTAGCAGCCGATATCAACCAGACGCTTGATATCCATTGCGACCTGACGGCGCTTATCGCCTTCCACCACGCAGTTTTCATCAATGTACGCACGCAGTGCAGCGACATCCGTTTCGGTGAGATCCTTGACTCTGGTATCCGGATTGATGCCGGTTTCCTTCAGGATCTTGGTAGCCGTCGTACGACCGATACCGAAGATATATGTGAGACCGATCTCGACTCGCTTATTCTTCGGAAGGTCAACACCAGCGATTCTAGCCATATTCCTAATTACACCTCCAAATCGTCAGGGGTATCAGCCCTGACGCTGCTTATGCTTCGGGTTTTCACAAATAATCATGACTTTGCCCTTGCGCTTAATGACCTTGCACTTTTCGCAGATGGGCTTGACGGAAGGTCTGACTTTCATTGGAAATACCTCCTTGTCTCCGGCGGCAGATTATTTTGCGCGCCAGGTGATTCTGCCCTTCGTCAGATCGTAGGGCGACATCTCGACAGTAACGTGGTCACCGGGGACGATGCGGATATAGTTCGTTCTCAGCTTGCCGGAGATATGTGCAAGGATCACATGGCTGTTGCTCAGCTCAACCTTGAACATTGCATTCGGCAGGGCATCAATGACCACGCCTTCTACTTCAATTACATCCTGTTTCGACATCGTCGATGACCTCCTTGCGGATTTGATTCAGTTTCGGTTTCGGAGCCTTTGCCGCCTCATTGAGCGGCTTCAGCGCCAGTCTTAATGCCTTATCGGTTAAGGCCTCCAGCGGGAGAACGGTTTTGGTTGCCTGAACATGAAGGGGATTTTTCCGCTTCGGCTTATGGAGCTTCCGCCGATCCCCGTCTGCAAGGAGCAGGTCCGCTCCGTCCAGTGCAGCAACAAGGAAAAATCTTCCGGCGTCCCTGCCGGCCTTTGCAAGCACGACAGTTCCGGGCTGACAGATTTGTCTCTGCATATTCCGCTCACCGCTTGGTCATGATCACAGGACCGTTTGCAGTAATGAGGATCATGTGCTCGAAATGCGCGGACATGCAGCCGTTGTTTGTGACAACGGTCCAGCCGTTCGGCATGGTATGCACACCGTCCCCCTGCATATTGATCATCGGCTCAATGCAGATCGTCATGCCCTCGACGAGACGCATTCCGTGACCGGGCTTTCCGTGATTGGGAACCTCCGGATCCTCATGCACCTCTTTGCCGATTCCGTGTCCGCAGTACTCCTTTACGATGCCGTATCCTCTGGAGCGGCAGTAATCCTCAACAGTATGGGAGATATCGCCCAGCCGCGCACCGACCTGCGCCTTTTCAATTGCGGCATAAAGGCTTGCGTTGGTATCCTCGAGCAGCTTCTTGACCTCCGGTGCAACATTCCCGACGGGAAATGTGTAGCAGGTGTCGCTGTTCCAGCCTTTATACCGGGCACCGAGGTCAACGCTGACAATATCGCCGTCGTTGATGCGTCTGCTTCCCGGAATTCCGTGAATGACCTCTTCATTGACCGACACACACGCGCTTCCCGGAAATCCGTATAAACCGAGGAAATTCGGGATGCCGCCGTGTGAAGTGATCTCATGATGAACAATTTTGTCGATATCCTTTGTTGTCATACCGGGGCGGATCTTCTGCTCCACGACATTGAGTGCGTGGGCAGCGATCTTTCCCGCCTCAAGCATCTTTTCGATATCCGATTTGCTTTTGATTGAAACCATCTTTCAGCGCCTCATCAATCCTTGATGCCGAGTGCTTCAAAAACGAGCTTAGTGGTATCGGCAACCTCTTCCTGACCCTCAACGGTCAGCAGCTTGCCGGTTTTTGCATAATAGGCCTTGAGCGGAGCGGTTTTCTCCTGATAGACCTGAAGTCTGGAGAGGACCGTTTCAGGTGCATCGTCTGCACGCTGAACGGTCTTGCCGCCGCACTTATCGCAGACGCCCTCGACCGTTGTGGGCTTATACTCCACATGGTAAGAGGCGCCGCAGGCCTCGCACACACGTCTGCCGGACATTCTGGCGCAGATTCTCTCATCCGCGACATGAATCTCAAGAACATGGTCGATGATGACGCCCATGCTGTCGAGTGCCTCGGCCTGTGCCACGGTGCGGGGGAAGCCATCGAGAATGTAGCCGTTTTTCGCATCCGGCTCTGCAATGCGGTCTCTGAGGATGCCGATGACGATTTCATCGGAAACCAGATCGCCGCTGTCCATCGCGGCCTTTGCCTTCAGCCCCATTTCGGTTCCGTTCTTGACGGCCTCGCGGAGCATATTGCCGGTCGAGATCTGCGGAATGCCGAGCTTTGCGGAAATTGCCTCAGCCTGTGTGCCTTTGCCGGCACCGGGCGCACCCAAAAGAATAAGGTTCATAGATCAGACAGCCTCCTTCTGCATTTTTTGTTATCCGAGGAATCCCTTGTGATGACGCATCATCAGCTGAGACTCCAGAGTACGGACTGTTTCGATCGCAACGCTGACCACGATCAGGATCGAGGTACCGCCCATCGACGAGACGTCGATTTCGGTCAGGCGGAGGAAGATGATCGGGAAAACGGCGACGACGCCGAGGAATACGGCACCGACCAGAGAAATCTTGGAGAGCACTCTCTGGATGTAATCCGAGGTAGGCTTTCCGGGACGGATGCCGGGGATACCGCCGTTGGACTGGCGGAGGTTGTTTGCCATTTCAACCGGATTATACTGGATTGCAACATAGAAGTAGTTGAACAGGATAATCAGGATGAAGTACAGCGCAGCATAGGAATAGCTCCGTGTCTTGAAGAATTCGACCAAGCCCTTGTAGAACTTTCCGCCAAAGGTTGTCGGATTCAGTGCCGGCTCCTTGAACATGGTGAACATGGACGGGAGCGACATAAAGCTCATCGCGAAGATGATCGGCATAACGCCGGACATGCAAATCTTGATCGGGATATGCGTGTTCTGGCCGCCGTACTGCTTTCTGCCGACGACGCGCTTTGCATACTGCACCGGGATGCGGCGCTCTGCTTCATTGAAGTAGACGATTCCGACGACCATCGCGACGAAGATCAGCAGGTAAACCACAACCGTGATGAAATACTTTTCAGGCTGCTTGAACACATATCTGCCGAACAGTGTGCCGATGTCGGAGGGGATTCTGGAAACGATACCTGCGAACAGGATCATGGAAATGCCGTTTCCGATGCCCTTTTCGTTGATCCGGTTGCCCAGCCAGATGACCAGCGAGGAGCCTGCCATGAAGGTCAGGATAATGACGAACATTGCAAAGGTTCCGTCCTTGCCGGTTGTATAGTTGACGGCTTTTGCGCTGCGCTTCAGGGTCAGGAAATACGCGGTGCCCATGAAGGCGGAAAGACCGAGCGCGACATAAGAAGTAATCGTATTGAGCTTCTTTCTGCCGTCCTCGCCCTCCTGCTGGAGACGCTCCAGCGGAGGCAGCGCATAGGTCAGAAGCTGGATAATGATGCTGGCGTTGATATACGGGGTAACGCCGAGCGAGAACACGGTCGCCTTCGAGAGTGCGCCGCCGGAGAGGATGTCGAGGTACTCAAGGAAGTTGCCTCCCGTTGCCTTCTCCTTCATCCAGTCCTTCAGAATGGCAGTATCGAGGAACGGAACTGTAATCACAGAGCCGAACCGGAAGATCAGAATGATGAACAGTGTGAACAAAATCTTCTTGCGGATCTCGGGAATACCCCAAGCAGTCTTCAGCGTTTTGAACACATTACATCACCTCAGCCTTCCCGCCTGCCTTTTCGATTTTTTCTGCTGCGGAAGCAGAGAACTTAGCGGCCTGAACGGTCAGCTTGACGTTCAGCTCGCCCTCACCGAGGATTTTGACGCCGCCGTTTTCGGTCTTACTCAGCAGGCCGGATGCAAGCAGCAGCTCTGTATTTACGACAGTTCCCTCAACAAAGCGGTTGAGCTCGCCGACATTGACAGTTGCGTAACGTGTTGCAAAGTGATTGTGGAAGCCGCGCTTCGGGATACGTCTTGCAAGGGGCATCTGGCCGCCTTCAAAGCCGATTCTCACGCCGCCGCCGGAACGCGCATTCTGACCCTTGTGGCCCTTGCCTGCGGTCTTGCCGTTTCCGGAGCCGTGGCCTCTGCCGACGCGCTTCACCGGACGGTTGGAGTCCGCAGCCGGTGTTAATTCATGAAGCTTCAATGTTTCGCACCTCCCTTTTGTTTCAAGCTTCCGTGACCTTCACGAGGTGAATAATCTTGTTGATCTTACCCTGTGTCGCCGCATTATCGGGCTGCGTGGTTGCGTCGCCGATCTTGCGGAGACCAAGAGAATGAGCGGTAGCGATCTGATCCTGCTTTCTGCCGATCAGGCTCTTCACGAGCTCTACTTTCTTAGCCATTGACGTTCACTCCTAACTCGATTATTTGCCGAAAATCTCAGCAGTTGTCTTGCCGCGCTTTGCAGCAACGCTCTTTGCGTCGGTGCATTCGCAGAGTCCTGCGATCGTTGCACGGACAACATTGCACGGGTTATTGGAACGCTGGCTCTTGGTACGGATATCCTGGATCCCAGCCATCTCGATGACCGCACGGACCGGGCCGCCGGCGATCACGCCGGTACCGGGAGCAGCGGGCATCATGAGCACTCTGCCTGCGCCGAATTTACCGATAACCTCATGCGGAATGGTGGTTCCGCGGAGATTGACGCGGACGAGATTCTTCTTCGCGTCCTCAATGCCCTTGCGGATGGCATCCGGAACTTCGCCGGACTTACCCAGACCGAAGCCGACGATTCCGTTTCCGTTTCCGACTACGACGAGTGCGGAGAACTTCATGATACGGCCGCCCTTAACGGTCTTGCTGACACGGTTAATGGAGACGACTCTCTCCATCAGTTCCATGCTTGTTGCATCAATCAGTGCCAATCAAAGTCCCTCCTTTATTAGAACTGCAGCCCATTTTCACGGGCACCGTCTGCAAGCTCCTGAATTCTGCCGTGATAGAGGTAGCCACCACGGTCAAAGACAACCTCAGTAATGCCCTTATCCGCAGCCTTCTTTGCGATAGCCGCGCCGACAAGGCGAGCGCCCTCTTTGTTGCCGCCGTTGCCCTCGAAGCCCTTTTCCTGGCTCGAGGCCGCTGCGAGCGTGACGCCGGCGACATCGTCGATGAGCTGAGCATAGATGTGCTTTGCGGAGCGGTAAACGCTCAGTCTCGGACGCTGGGCAGTACCGGAAATCTTCGCACGGACTCTGCGGTGTCTCTTGAGACGGGCTTTGTTGCTGTCAATTTTCTTTACCATAGCAATTCACCTTTCTCCTTACTTCTTGCCCTTACCGGCCTTGCCTTCCTTGCGGATGATGTGCTCGCCCTCATAGCGGATGCCCTTGCCCTTATAGGGCTCCGGCGGACGCTTCTCGCGGATCTCGGCAGCGAACTGGCCGACCTTCTGCTTGTCGGGGCCGTTGACGACGATCGTGGTTGCGTTCGGCACATCAATGGTAATGCCGTCGATCTCGGGCATCACAACATCATGGGAATAGCCGAGGTTCATCACGAGCTTGTTGCCGTCCTTCTTGGCACGGTAGCCGACGCCTTCGATCTGAAGGGTCTTCTTGAAGCCGGTGTTGACACCGAGGACCATGTTTGCGATGAGAGATCTGGTCAGTCCGTGCAGCGCACGGTTTTCCTTATTGTCGTTGGGGCGTGCGATCTTGACTGCGCCGTCCTCAACAGTGATCTGCATTGCAGAATTTGCGCGATACGAATTCTCGCCCTTCGGTCCCTTTACGGTAACCAGATTGGTATCGTCAACCGTGACGGTGACGCCGGCAGGAATCGCGATCGGCAGTCTTCCGATTCTGGACATGATGCGTTTCCTCCTTTATTACCAGACGTAAGCGAGAACCTCGCCGCCGACATTCAGCTCTCTGGCCTTCTTGTCGGTCATAATGCCTTTCGATGTGGACACGATAACGATTCCGAGGCCCTTTCTGACCTTCGGCATATCCGCGCAGGAGCTGTAAATTCTGAGCCCCGGCTTGGAGATGCGGCGCAGGCCGCTGATCACGGAAGTTCTGTTATCGTCATATTTCAGGGTGATGCGGATGATGCCCTGCTTGCCATCCTCGATGACCTGGAAGCTCTTGACATAGCCCTCGTCGGTCAGAATCTGTGTAATGGCTTTCTTCACGTTGGAAGCAGGAACGTCAACGGTCGCGTGCTTTGCGGTAGCAGCGTTACGGATTCTGGTCAACAGATCCGCAATGGTATCGGAAATTTGCATACCAAATGACCTCCTTTTCTATCGTCCGGTTTACCAGCTAGCCTTCTTGACACCGGGAATCTGACCGTCGTGTGCAAGCTCTCTGAAGCAAATTCGGCAAATACCGAACTTTCTGAGATAGGCATGGGGTCTGCCGCAGATTTTGCATCTGTTGTAAGCACGCGTCGAGTACTTCGGTGCTCTCTGCTGCTTCAGGATCATAGATTTCTTTGCCATATATGCCTCCCCTATTACTTCGCAAACGGAGCACCGAGCAGCGTCAGCAGCTCTTTGGCCTCTTCGTCGGTGGTTGCGGTTGTGATAAAGTTGATATCCATACCGCGAACCTTGTCGATCTTATCATACTCGATCTCCGGGAAGATCAGCTGTTCCTTGATACCGGTGGAATAGTTGCCCTTGCCGTCGAAGGAGTTGGGGTTAATGCCGCGGAAGTCACGGACGCGCGGGAAAGCGACATTGAAGAGCTTATCCACGAAATCCCACATCTTCTCGCCGCGCAGTGTGACCTTCACACCGATCGGCATGCCCTCACGGAGCTTGAAGTTTGCGACGGACTTCTTTGCGCGGCAGACAACCGGACGCTGACCGGTGATCAGGGAAAGATCGCCCATGATCGCGTCAATTGCCTTTGCGTTTTCCTTTGCCTCGCCTGCGCCGACATTGATGACGACCTTGTTCAGGCGCGGAATCTGCATCACGTTCTTATAGCCGAATTTGCTCATCAGTGCCGGAGCAACGGTTTCGGCATAATAATTTCTCAGTCTTGCCATCATCGTTCTCCTTTACTCAAATGTAGCGCCGCACTTCTTGCAAACGCGAAGCTTGATTTTCTTGTCGCCCTTTTCCTCGACGGTGTGACCGACTCTGGTGGGCTTGCCGCACTTGGGGCAGATGAGCTGCACCTTGCAGGCATAGATCGGGGATTCGGCCTTGATGATGCCGCCCTGCTGACCGACTCTGGTGGGCTTGACATGCTTGGTGATCATGTTGATGCCCTCAACGATGACCTTGCCCTCCTTCGGGCTGACCTCAAGCACCTTGCCGGTCTTGATCTTTTTCTTTTCGATGTCGGTGTACTTATCAACGGGGTCACCGACCAGCAGGCGAACGGTGTCGCCCTTCTTTACATGAACTGTACTCATCGGGCACCTCCGAATCAAAGAACTTCCGGTGCGAGGGAGAGGATCTTGACATAGTCATGCTCTCTCAGCTCTCTTGCGACCGGTCCAAAAATACGGGTCCCACGGGGGGTCTTGTCTTCCTTGATGATCACAGCAGCATTCTCGTCGAAGCGGATATAGGTTCCGTCATCTCTGCGGAGACCCTTCGCGGAACGGACGATAACTGCCTTCACGACGTCGCCCTTCTTGACAACGCCGCCGGGTGTTGCTTTCTTAACGGATGCGACGACAACATCACCGATGTTCGCATAGCGTCTGCGGGTGCCGCCCAGCACGCGGATGCACATAAGCTCCTTTGCGCCGGTGTTGTCTGCAACCTTTAAGTAAGACTGCATTTGAATCACAGCAGGTTCCTCCTATCTGAACATTTCGCTGCACCGCACGGGGTTTGCCGTCCGGATTCGCAGCGTCTGCTTAAATTTTAGAAGCGGGAGCTTATTTCGCCTTCTCGATGATCTCGACGACGCGCCATCTCTTATCCTTGGAAAGCGGACGTGTCTCCATCACGAGCACGCGGTCACCGATTCTGCACTCATTGTTCTCATCGTGAGCCTTGAGCTTTACGGTGCGCTTGACGATCTTCTTATACAGCGGATGCTGCACATTATCTGCAATCGCGACGACGACGGTCTTATCCATCTTATCGCTGACAACCTTACCCGTCCGGGTCTTTCTCAGGTTTCTCTCGACTGCTTCACTCATGACAATGTCCTCCTTCCTCATGCCTTTGCCGCAGGCTGTGCGGCACGCATGCAAGTCTTGACACGGGCGATATCCTTCTTGACTGCCTTCAGTCTTGCAGAATTCTCAAGCTGATTTGCAGCAAGCTGGAAGCGGAGGTTGAACAGCTCCTCCTTGAGGCTCTGGAGCTGCGCAGCCATTTCTTCATAGCTCATTTCTCTGATCTCGGAAGCCTTCATGCCTGTGCACCTCCATCCTGCTCATCTTTCGCAACAATCTTGCACTTAACGGGAAGCTTGTGCATTGCGAGGCGAAGCGCGTCCTTCAGGTCCTCCTGCGAAATCGGCTTATCCTTATCGGCACCGATCTCGAACATGACGCGGCCCGGCTTCACAACAGCGACCCAATACTCAGGAGAGCCCTTACCGGAACCCATGCGGGTTTCTGCCGGCTTCTCCGTGATCGGCTTATCCGGGAAAATCTTGATCCAGACCTTACCGCCACGCTTGATACGACGTGTCATCGCGATACGGGCAGCCTCGATCTGGTTGGAAGTAACCCATGACGGCTCCAGTGCAACGAGGCCGAAATCGCCGTAGCAGACCTTGTTGCCGCGGTAAGCCTTACCGGTGAGGCGTCCTCTGTGAACGCGGCGATACTTAACTCTCTTTGGAAGCAGCATTTGCGGAACCTCCTTCTCTTCTGTTCTGACCCTGCGGACGATCCGTGCGCGGTCTGCGGTCACCGTTGTTGTTGAAATCGCGGCGCGGTCTGCGGTCGCGGTCACCGCCGTTGCGGTCATCGCGGCGGCGTCTGTTGTCGCGCGAACGGTCGTTCTTTCTTTCGTAGCGCTCCTTGTTGGCAGCAGCCTTTGCAGCGTCGCCCTTCAGGATCTCGCCCTTGTAGATCCAGACCTTGATGCCGATTCTGCCGTAGGTGGTATTTGCCTCAGCAAAGCCGTAGTCGATGTCGGCGCGGATGGTCTGAAGCGGAATGGTACCCTCGTGATAGCACTCAGAGCGTGCGATTTCAGCGCCGCCGAGACGGCCGCCGCACTTGATCTTGATGCCCTTCGCGCCGGACTTCATCGTTCTGCCGATGCTGCCCTTCATGGCGCGGCGGAAGGATACACGGTTCTCAAGGTCAGAAGCGATCTTTTCCGCAACGAGCTGTGCGGAGAGATCCATATTCTTGATCTCGATGATGTTGATGGAAACGGACTTGCCGATGCGCTTCTCAAGGGTTGCGCGGAGCTTGTCGATTTCGGTGCCGCCGCGTCCGATGATCAGACCCGGCTTTGCGCAGTGAATATGAACACGAACCTTCTCAGGCAGGCGCTCAATCTCTATGCGGGCAATTCCTGCCGCATAGAGGGATTTCTTAATGAATTCGCGGAGGTTATAATCCTCTACGAGCGTATCGCCGAAGTGCTTTTTATCAGCAAACCAGCGGGAATCCCAGTCTTTGATTACGCCGACTCTCAGGCCGTGCGGATTCACTTTCTGTCCCATAGGATTTTATGCCTCCCTTTCCTTCAGAATAATGGTGATATTGGATGTCCGCTTGTTGATGCGGAATGCTCTGCCCTGTGCGCGGGGGCGGATTCTCTTGAGAATCGGGCCCGGACCGACATAGCAGGCTGCGACATACAGCGCATCCTTATTCATCGAATGATTGTTGTCTGCGTTTGCGATTGCCGAATTCAGCAGCTTCTTCACGATCGGGGAAGCCGACTTCGGTGTCAGGTCAAGCGTTGCGAGTGCCTTATCCACAGCCTGATTCCGGATCAGGTCGAGCACGATCTGAACCTTTCTCGGGGAGATGCGCTCGCCGCGGAGGATTGCTTTTGCCTCCGGCTCTTTGATGTTTTCAATGTTAGCCACGCGAAATATCCTCCTTCCGATTACTTCTTGCCGTTGTTCGACGTTTTGGAACCGGCATGGCCTTTGAAGGTTCTGGTCGGTGCAAACTCGCCGAGCTTATGGCCGATCATTTCCTCTGTCACAAAGACCGGGATATGCTTGCGTCCGTCGTGAACCGCGAAGGTGTGGCCGACAAACTCCGGGAAAATGGTCGAGGAGCGGCTCCAGGTCTTGAGGACCTTCTTTTCGCCGGTCTCGTTCATCGCGACAACGCGCTTGTAAAGGGCTTCCTGTACATAAGGTCCCTTCTTCACACTTCTGCTCATGAGTCAGCCTCCTTTCTTATTTACCGTTGCGGCGCTTCACGATGAGCTTATCGGAAGGCTTGTGATGCTTACGGGTCTTATAACCGAGAGCGGGCTTGCCCCACGGGGTAACAGGGCCCGGGCGTCCGATCGGGGATTTACCCTCACCGCCGCCGTGCGGGTGGTCATTCGGGTTCATAACGGAACCGCGGACAGTCGGGCGGATACCCATGTGGCGGGTACGGCCTGCTTTGCCGATGTGAACATTCTCGTGGTCAATGTTGGAAACCTGACCGATGGTTGCCTTTCCGATGACCGGAACCTTTCTCATTTCGCCGCTGGGCAGACGGATCAGAGCGTAAGCGCCCTCCTTGCCCATGAGCTGAGCCTGGTTGCCGGCGGAGCGGACGAGCTGGCCGCCCTTGCCCGGATAGAGCTCGATGTTGTGGATAAAGGTACCGACCGGAATTGCAGTGAGCGGAAGCGCATTGCCCGGCTTGATATCGCAGTCAGCGCCGCTGCGGACGGTATCGCCGACAGCCAGACCGTGCGGTGCGAGGATGTAGCGCTTTTCGCCGTCCTCATACTGCACCAGTGCGATAAACGCGCTGCGGTTCGGATCGTACTCAAGGGTCAGGACTGTTGCATTGATGCCGTCCTTATTGCGCTTGAAGTCGATGATTCTGTACTTCGGGCGCGTACCGCCGCCGTGATGGCGAACTGTGATTCTGCCGTAATTATTTCTGCCGGACTTCTTCTTGAGTGTGACGCAGAGGGACTTCTCAGGGCCGTTCTTGGACAGTCCGGAGTAGTCGGTCACGGTCATACCGCGGCGGCCCGGCGTAGTCGGCTTATAAGCCTTAATTGCCATTTCAGATTTTCACTCCTTAATATCAATGCTTTATTATCGGGAGCATGACTCCCATACGGTACTGAACGGAATTTCCGTTCAATCAGAACATGCCGTCAAAGAACTCGATGGTGCCGTTGCGCTTCTTGCCCTGTGCATCGGCAGAAGGCTCCGGATTGACGGTCACGATTGCCTTTTTCCAGGCGGAAGTCTTGCCGGTGTATCTGCCGACGCGCTTTGCGCGGGCACGCACACTGATCGTGTTCACCTTGGTGACCTCGACATTAAAGAGCTTCTCAACTGCATCGGCAATTTCGATCTTGTTTGCATCCTTTGCGACCTTGAAGGTGTACTTTCCGGTCGGCAGCATATCGGTGCTGCGCTCGGTGATGACCGGCTTCAGAATGATATCCTGCGGTGCTTTCATTTTGCATACACCTCCTCGATTTTTGCGACAGCGCCCTTGCTGACGATGAACTTGTCGTAGTTCAGGATGTCATAGACATTCAGGGTATTGACCGCAGCGGTCTTGACACCCGGAATGTTTGCGGCGCTCTTGTAGATCTGCTTGTCTGCCTCGCGGGTGACGATCAACGCCTTGCCCTCGACCTTCAGGGCATCGAGCATCTTGACGATGGTCTTTGTCTTGAAGCCCTCGACTGCGAGATTGTCGATCACGAGCAGATTCTCGTCTGCCAGCTTCTGAGAGAATGCAGAGAGCATTGCCAGACGGCGAACCTTCTTATTGAGCGTATAACGGTAGCTTCTCGGCTTCGGGCCGAGTGCGACGCCGCCGTGATACCACTGCGGAGCACGGATGGAACCCTGACGGGCATGACCTGTGCCCTTCTGACGGTACGGCTTTCTGCCGCCGCCGTTGACCTCTGTGCGGGTCAGCGTGGACTGTGTGCCCTGGCGCTGATTTGCCAGATAATTCACGACAACTGCGTGCATCACTGCCTCATTCGGCTGAATGCCGAACACGGAATCATTGAGCTCGGTTTCGGAAACCTTTGCGCCGTTCATATCGTAAACAGGAACATTTGCCATTTCTGATTTCCTCCTTCCTTAACCCTTTTTCACGCTGTTGGTGATCGTAACCAGACTGCCCTTCGGCCCCGGGATCGCGCCGCGGACTGCGATGAGATGATTCTCAGCGTCAACGGAGACGATGCGGAGGTTCTGAACGGTGACAGTCTCTGCGCCCATGTGACCTGCAAGGCCCTTGCCCTTGTAGATACGGGACGGGGACGAGCAAGCGCCCATGGAGCCTGCCTGACGGTGAACCGGGCCGGTACCGTGCGTTTCCTTCAGTCTGTGCTGACCGTAACGCTTGATCGGGCCTGCATAGCCCTTGCCCTTGCTGGTGCCCTGCACATCCACGATGTCGCCTGCCGCGAAGATATCGGGCTGGATTGCATCGCCGACGCTGTAAGCATCGCAGTCTTCAAGGCGGAACTCACGCAGTGTGCGCAGCGCACCGGTGTTTGCCTTGTCGAAGTGACCCTTCAGGGGCTTGTTGACCTTGTCGCCCTTAACGGCGCCGAAGCCGACCTGAATTGCGTTGTAGCCGTCATTTTCCACGGTCTTCTTCTGAACGACGAAGCAGGGACCTGCCTCGACAACCGTGACCGGCACGACCTTGCCGGATTCGTCGAAGATCTGCGTCATGCCGACCTTCTTGCCAAGAATGGCTTTCTTCATGTTTGGTTTCCTCCTTGCGGTTATTGGTTGACGGGATTTCCGCCAACATGACCGGCGGCTTGAAGAAGCAGCCGCCTTACTCTTTCCGGTCTTCTTCCGAGATTATTTCATCTCCATGTTGATATCAACACCGGCCGGAATTTCGAGTCTGGTGAGAGCGTCCATCGTCGCCTTGGTCGGACGAAGGACATCAATCAGACGCTTGTGGGTGCGCATCTCGAACTGCTCACGGCTGTCCTTGTACTTGTGCACCGCACGGAGAATCGTAACGATCTCCTTGTCAGTCGGAAGCGGGATCGGACCCGAAACCTTCTGTGCGCCGCCGCGCTTGGCGGTTTCTACGATCTTTGCTGCCGCCGCATCGACGGTCGCGTGCTCGTAGCCCTTGATTCTGATTCTCAGTTTTTCGCTGCCTGCCACTTGATTACCCTCCTGTAAGTTTTAGTTTTGTTGCCTTGGGGGGATGAAGTGAGCTTCACATGTGTGCTCATTCCAAAGCTGTTCCGCGGGAGTCTCTTACAACTCCCCCGCGTGTTTCCTATGCTGTATTCCATAAAAAACCCCGACTGCAAGTTTCCTTGCATCGGGCAGCTTCATGAGATTTCACAGGTCTGTCCTGTTCTTGTACGCAAAAAGTCCGGCGACCTTCCGAAAACGGTTTTCCTGACAGCAAAGCCCGTAAGATGACTCTGCCGCCGCCCTCAACCAAAGTCCGGCGGTATCGCAGCTTTTCGCACACACAGTGCCATATCTCAATTCGCCCGTCCAGCGGGACATGCTCCGCACGAATTCCCGGCGCACAGCCGCAACCTCGTGTTTCACAGCATATCTTGTGCATCAGCCTCACTATTATAACATAATCGCTCCCGAATTGCAAGTATTTTCCGGCGGCGGCCGCGCTTTTTCTATGTAGAACTTTCATGAATCCAAAACCGCATTTTTATGCACATTGCCAAAATCCGCCTGCCGTATACCGGACATGCACACGCGCATAGGCTGTACCGATCTCCCCCTCGCAATCCCCGAAAGGAGTGTTTTTATGCAAGGACTGACCAATCCCGAGGCACAAAAGCGCCAGCAGCAATACGGCCTGAACACGCTTGCCGAGCCGCAGAAGCCGCATCCGTTCCGCATCTTTTTCGGGCAGTTCCGCGATGTCATGGTGCTGATTCTGCTCGCTGCTGCGCTGATTTCCTTCCTGCTGCATGAGTATGCGGACGCCGTGACGATCGCCGTGATCGTCGTGCTGAATGCGATTCTCGGATTTGTGCAGGAATTCCGCACGGAGCAGACTATACTCGCCCTGCGCAGCATGACTGCCCCGACCGCAAAGGTCATGCGCGGCGGAAAGCAGACGGTTATCCCGGCAGAGCAGCTCGTCCCCGGCGACTGCATTCTGCTCGAAGCGGGCGACCGTGTCCCGGCGGATGCGGTGATCCGGCAGTGCGCGCAGCTTTTCGCCGAGGAGTCGATCCTGACGGGCGAATCGCTGCCGGTCGAAAAGCGCCCGTACCGCGGTGCAGCGCTCCCTCCGGACAATGCCGCCAGACAGGAGTACTATTTATATGCAGGCACAGCCGTCACCCGCGGCACGGCGGAGGCGGAGGTCACGCACATCGGAAAATCGACGCAAATGGGACAGATTTCGCAATTGCTGACCGATATTGAGGATGCGCAGACGCCCCTGCAAAAGCGCCTTGCCGAGCTCGGAAGGGTCGTCGCGGTCATCTGCCTCGCGGTCTGCGTGCTGGTCTCGCTCGCCGGCATCCTGCGCGGAGAGCCGGTTTTCGACATGCTGATGACCGGCATCACCATCGCGATCGCCGCGATTCCGGAGGGGCTTCCCGCAACGGTCACGATCGCGCTGGCGCTTGCCGTCCGGCGAATGCTCGCAAAGCACGCGCTCGTCAATCGGCTGCACGCCGTCGAAACACTCGGCTGCGCATCGGTCATCTGCTCGGACAAAACCGGCACGATCACCGAAAATAAAATGACTGTTCAGGCGCTCTGCACCGCCGATGCAGATTTTGCGCTCTCTGGAACCGGCTGGCAGAAAAGCGGGACACTCTCGCAGAACGGCGTCCCGTGCAGCCCGCGCAGCAATCCCGATCTGATGCCGCTCCTGCGCTGTGCAGTGCTCTGCAATCACGCAGCACTCTCAGAGGGCAGCGGCGGGGAATGGGACGTCACCGGCGACCCGACCGAGGCGGCGCTGCTCGTCGCGGCTGCGAAATGCCGCACGGGCGCCGACAGCTTTTCGCGGTTCCGCATTATTTCGGAGATTCCGTTTGACAGCGACACCCGCTCGATGACCGTGTTCTGTCAGTCTGAAAACGGCATCCTCGCCTGTGCAAAGGGCGCGATCGACGTCATGTTACAGCGCTGCGCGTATTATCGCGAGGGCGGCAGAATTTTGCCGATGACGCCGCAGAAGCGCGCCGAGCTGAGCTGCAAGGCGGATGCCCTCGCCTCAGAGGCCCTGCGTGTTCTCGCATTTGCCGAGCAGGAGCATGTGACTGCCTTCACGCAGCCGAACGCAATGGTCTTTCTTGGAATGAGCGGGATGCTCGACCCGCCGCGTGAGCAGGCAAAGCGTGCCATTGCCGACTGCACCCGCGCCGGCATCCGCGTTGTCATGCTGACCGGCGACCACATCAAAACCGCCGCCGCGATCGCCCGGAGAGCGGGCATCCCGCACGCCGGGAATGCCATGACCGGCGAGGAGCTCGACCGCCTCAGCGACAGCGAGCTCGATGCCTGCCTCGACCGCTATGCGGTGTTCGCCCGCGTGACCCCGGCGCACAAGCTGCGTCTCGTGCGGGCATTCCGCAGAAAGGGGCATATTTCCGCGATGACCGGCGACGGCGTCAATGACGCACCGGCCGTAAAGGAAGCGGATATCGGCGTGGCAATGGGCAAAAACGGCACCGACGTCACGCGGCAGGCAGCGGATATCATTCTGCTGGACGACCGCTTCGATACGATGGTCGCCTCCGTCGAGCAGGGGCGCACGGTCTATGCGAATATCCGGAAATTCGTGCGGTATCTGCTCGCCTGCAATATCGGCGAGGTGCTGACGATGTTTGCGGGCATCCTCATGGGCATGCCGATGGTGCTGCTCCCGACGCAGATTCTGCTCGTCAATCTCATGACTGACGGGCTGCCGGCGGTCGCACTCGGCTTAGAGCCGCCCGCGCCGAATGTCATGCAGCAGCCCCCGCGCCGGGCGACCGACAGCTTTTTTGCCGGCGGGCTGCTCTCCCGCATCATCTTCCGCGGCATTTTCATCGCCGTCTCGACACTGTTTTCGTTCACGACCGTTCTGCGGCTGACCGGCAGCCTGCCCGCCGCCCGCACCGGCGCCCTCGTGACGCTGATCTGCTCGCAGCTTCTCCATGTCTTTGAGTGCAAGCGCGAGGACGGCACGCTGTTTTCCGTCCCGTATTTCTCAAACGGCAAGCTGATTCTCGCGGTACTGTCCTCGGCCGCGGTCACATTCGCGGCGCTGCGGGTACCCGTTTTGCAAAGGGTGTTCTCGACGGTCATGCTGCCGCCCGCTGCGATGCTGACCGCGCTGGGATTCAGCCTTGCCGTGCCGCTCGCCGCCGCCCTGACCGCCCGCATCGGTTCGCCGCGGTCAGAGACCGTCCGGCACCTTACCTCACGGGAACCGGAGTGATACTATAAAAAAAGGACGGGGATTGCCCCGTCCTTTTCACATTCACTCTCAGTATGTATCTGCTATTACAGTCCGGCTTTCTGTCGGATGATTGCTGCACAGGCATTTGCATTTTCTATCATCAGGCATCTCTGGGCGATCTCAGAAGAATTTAACTCCCGATATTTAATCCACAATCTTGAATGTTCATCGACCTGCGCCAAAAAGATATTTTGCCAAGGAATCTGCAAAGAACACAAACTGCTTGATATCGAATGACAAAAATATACATTCATTCCGGCAGTGATAAGCTCCACACGCGGAGTTTGCGCGACAATGTTTCTATGAGATAAATAATACAAAAGTTTTACTAAATTCCAAATAACGACTAGGATACATATTACGCCCAAACCGAACAATAATTGCACCGTCGTATTCCCTCTCTCCAGCGCCAGAGGCCAATAATATGATTCATTCATATAAATCAGTATCACGGAGGCAAAGACAGCGCCAAAAATCATAAAAAAGATTGGAGAGATATACCGGCTCTTGTCCTCCTTAACAGCATCCTGTGACTTACAAAACACAATCGGCTGCTGTATAACCGACGCGGCCGTCTGTCCGGGCGCGCCGCCCTGAGCGGGCATACTGACCCGCGCAGGAGCCGGATTCGGTACGGAGACCGGCATCTGATTCGGCGCAGCAGGTGTCTGATTCACTCCGGACTGATTCGCTGTCTGCGGCAGCGCAGCTCCGCATACATTACAGAAGTAATATCCCTGCTGATATTCTCTCCCGCATTTTACGCAAAATGGCATTGTGACCCTCCTTATGTCGTTTCGGCAGTCTGCAAGCGCGCTCATGCGCCTCTTTTCCCATCGGACTGAAGCCCTGCCCGCTGCCGGATGATATCCGCGCAGGCATGAGGATTTTCAATCTTCAGCAATGCACCCCGCATTTTCAGGGTATACGGGTCTCTGAACCTAAGCGCAAGCTGATTGGAGGATAAGATCGCGGCGACCTGCGCACTGAAAATATTTGCCCATGTCAATTCTACGAAATGTCTGCTGTATATTCCGCAGGTGTTCGTAACATAAAAAATGCTGATCCCATTATCACGGATTTCGCATCGTGTTTGTTCCAATGCGTCACGATTCACGAGATAACCGATTAAATTCAATGCACCGTCAATAATAAAGAAAACAAAAGCAATCCGAACGATTTTATAATAAGGAATCGGATTAACTTCTCCTATAAATTCATAATACAAATCTGTATGCTCTTTTATTTTACTGTTAACCCATAATATGAGAAGTATTCCAATCACAATGAGAAAAGTATTACCGATCGGAATTCTGTTGATACTGTTCTGCCCCTCCGGGGAAAGGCGGAAAACCGTCGGTTTGGCCGCCTGCTCCGGCGTGCCGCCCGGAGAATCAGGAGCATTTCTCACCGCCCCGTAGGATGCCGTGTGCGTATCATGCTCCCACGGTTTGCTTCCGGCAGCGGCGGACGGAGGCGCAGCAGACTGCACCGGCGCCTGATGATAAACCGGCTGACTCACTGCCGGAGCAGGCGGCTGATTCCGGACGGGCGCCTGTGCGGGTACAGCCGGCTGATTCTGCGCAGCGCCCCATGTAAAGGACGGTGCCTGCACGGGAGCAGGTGCCTGATTCGGCGCAGAACGCTGTGCCGGCTGCTCCTCACTCTGCGGCAGCGCCGCGCCGCAGTCATTGCAGAATTTATACCCTCTTTTATATTCTTTCCCGCAGTTTACACAAAACGGCATTGTTTCCCTCCTTTTGGTTCGGTTTCTACACAAAGTAATAAATCAGTACAAAAAATCTGCGCGTTGAATAATATAAATGTATATTTTTATAATACACTATGGATAAGTGTAATTTGTGATGTTTTTGTGATGAATATGTGAAACCGCACGCTTCATTCTCCCGGAACGCCCGTCCGTTTCCGACCGATTTCGCATATATTTTGCGGTACAATAAAATCACCACAAAAAGAAAGGACGCAAAGCGCTATGGTAGAACTGAAAGAAGAACCGAAAAAGCTCACCGCCATGCTCAGCGGCGAGCTCGACCACCACCATGCAAAGGAGATTCGCGAGGCGATTGATTTCGCGGTGCGCGAGCAGCTCCCGCAGACGCTTGTACTGGATTTCCGGCATGTGACCTTCATGGACAGCTCCGGCATCGGGCTGATTATGGGCAGATCGCGCCTGCTGGAGGAAACAGGCGGCGCGCTGGAAATTCACAACCCCTCACAGCAGATCAGCAAGGTTCTGCGGCTGTCCGGCGCGGACAGGCTCGCGGTCATCCGCGAAACCGTGAACGGAAAGGAGCCGGAACATGAATACGCTCAATGAACTGAAATGTACCTTTCCGGCGCGCTCAGAGAACGAGGGCTTTGCGCGGACGATGGTCTGCGCCTTTGCCGCGCAGCTCGACCCCACCGTCGAGGAGCTTGCCGATCTCCGCACCGCCGTTTCCGAGGCGGTCACGAACAGCATTGTCCATGCCTACCGCAATGACGAGCCCGGGCTGATCGCCGTGACCGTCCGCCTGCTGCCGGGCAATGTCATCTACATCCGCATCACGGACAAGGGCTGCGGCATTGCCGATATCGAGCAGGCGATGCAGCCGCTCTTTTCGAGCGCCCCCGCCGAGGAGCGCGCCGGTCTCGGGTTTACGGTCATGCAGAGCTTTACCGACCGTCTCGCCGTCCGCAGCATGCCCGGCCGCGGCACGACCGTGACCATGCGGAAAAAATTGCAGCATGGCGCAGAATGATTCCGCGCCGATTGCGGCGGAGGAGCACCTCGGTCTGGTGCATCTCTGCGCAAACCGGTTCCGCGAGCGCGGCATCGAATATGAGGAGCTGTATTCCGCGGGCTGCATGGGGCTGGTCAAGGCGGCAAATGCATTTGACCCCGGGCGCGGCGTGTGCTTCTCGACCTACGCGGTGCCGGTCATCATCGGCGAGATCAAGCGGCTGTTCCGCGAGGGCGGCAGTGTGCATATCGGAAGGCGGCTGCGAAGCGTCGCACAGCAGGCAGCCCGCGCCGCCGAGCGGCTCCGGCAGCAAAACGGCAGAGAGCCGACCGTCCGCGAGGTCGCGGCGGAGCTCGGTATTTCCGAATCGGATGCCGCAGAGGCACTTTGTGCCGCGCAGCCGGTCATGTCGCTGACCGCCGAATCGGAGGACGGCGACACGGTGCTCGATGTGCCGGTCCCCTCCCCCGAAAATGCCTTGCAGGAGCATCTCGCCTTGCAGCAGGTGCTCTCGCTGCTCAGCGATGCCGACCGCAGGCTCATTGCGCTGCGCTATGAGCGGTGCATGACACAGACAGAGGCCGCAAAGCTGCTGAACATGACGCAGGTTCAGGTTTCGCGCCGCGAGAAAAAAATCCTGCTGTTTCTGCGTAATGCACTGATGCAGTGAGCTTGACGAAACCGCCCCTTTCATGGTACAATAGAAGCAGGAAAACCGGAAAGGGTGATTGCTATGAAATATCTGATTGTTGACGGAAACAGCATTCTCAACCGTGCATATTACGGCGTCAAGCCGCTCTCGAACCGCAAGGGCATCTTCACCAATGCGATCTACGGCTTTTTCAACATTCTGCTGAAGGCGGCAGACGATACAAAGCCGGACGAGCTGATCGTCGCATTTGACCGCAAGGAGCCGACCTTCCGGCACAAGGCTGACGCCTCCTATAAAGCGAACCGCAAGGGCATGCCGGAGGAGCTTGCGATGCAGCTCCCCTACACCAAGCAGATTCTCGCGGCTCTGGGCTATGCGGTTGTGACCTGCGCGGGCTGGGAGGCGGACGACATTCTCGGGACACTCTCTGCGGCGGCTGCAAGGGACGGCGCCGACTGCGTGATTCTCACCGGAGACCGCGACAATCTTCAACTCATCAATGCGCATGTTACGGTTCGGCTCGCGACAAACAAGGAGCCGATTCTCTATACCGAGGAAAAATTCCGCGAGGATTACGGCTTTGCGCCAAAAGGGCTGATTGACCTTAAAGCGCTGATGGGCGACAGCTCCGACAACATCAAGGGCGTAGCGGGCATCGGCGAAAAGACCGCAAAGGCGCTGATTCAGGAGTACGGCAGCATTGAAGCGCTGTATGAAGCACTGCCCGATGCAAAGCTGACGCCTGCTGTCCGCCGGAAGCTCGAATCGGGCGAGGCGGATGCAAAGCAGAGCAAGTGGCTCGCGACGATCGTCACGGATGCGCCGGTTTCGGTGAATCCCGCGGACTATGCGCGAAAGGAGCAGGACACGGAAACGCTCTCCGCGCTGCTGACCGAGCTGGAGCTGCACAAGCTCATGGAGCGCCTGCATGTGCAGGCGGCGGCGCTTCCCGCTGATGCGGAAAACGAAAACGAAGCGGCATTCGCAATGCCGGAAATCGTGAAGATCACGCCGGAAATGATACAGGAAATCTGCCAGAGCAAGGAACCGGTCGATTTCCTGTACGGCGAGCATGTGCTCCGGCTTGCGTGGAACGGGAAGGCGGGGCTTGTCACGGATGCCGCACAGATTTCCCGCTTTCTGCGCAGCGATGCGCCGAAGCGCACCTTCGATGCGAAGCCCGTTTACCGGATGTGCATGAACGAGGGCGATACGCTGCACAACCTGACGCTGGACGCGGTGATCTGCGCGTATCTGCTGAACCCCTCCGCAACCGATTATGCCATCCGGACGCTCGCGGCCGAGGCAAAGCTGCCCTATCCGGAGGAAGCGGGAGAATTTGCGGATATCGCCGTATTACCGGCACTTTCGGCATATCTGGAGCAGCAGGTGACGGAGCAGGGCATGGAGACGCTGCTGCGGGAGATCGAGCTGCCGCTTGTTGAGGTGCTCGCGGACATGGAGCACACCGGCGTGCGCGTCGATGCAGACGGCGTGCGGCGGTTCGGGGAGATGCTCGAAACCGAAATTGCCGGGCTGCAAAGCAGAATCTATGAATATGCGGGGCATGAATTCAACATTCTCTCGCCAAAGCAGCTCGGGGTGATTCTCTTTGAGGAGCTGGCGCTGCCCGCCGGAAAGAAAACCAAAACCGGCTGGTCTACCAATGCCGAGGTGCTCGAGGGGCTGCGCGGGCAGCATCCGATTGTCGATCTGATCCTGCAATACCGGCAGCTCACCAAGCTCAATTCGACCTATGTCGAGGGGCTGCTGAAAACCGTCGCGCCGGACGGGAGAATCCACACCTGCTTCAAGCAGACCGAAACCCGCACCGGCAGAATCTCCTCGACGGAACCGAATTTGCAGAATATCCCGGTTCGGACGCCGCTTGGGCGCGAAATGCGGAAATTCTTTATCGCTGAGGAGGGAAATCTCCTGCTCGACGCCGATTACTCCCAGATCGAGCTGCGGCTGGTCGCGCATCTCTGCGGGGATGAGAACATGCGGCGCACCTTTGCGGAGAACCGCGATATCCACCGGACGACCGCCGCGCAGGTGTTCAATATGCCGGAGGATATGGTGACAAAGGAGATGCGAAGCGCTGCAAAGGCGGTCAATTTCGGCATTCTGTACGGCATCGGCGCATTCTCGCTCTCAAAGGATATCGGCGTATCCGTCGCGAAGGCAGACCGCTATATCAAGGATTATCTGCACTCCTTCCCGCGCGTCGAGCAGTTCATGAACGACACGGTTGCCCGCGCAAAGGAAACCGGCTATGTGACGACGCTCTTTGGCAGAAAGCGCTTCGTGCCGGAGCTGCGGATGAGCAACAAGGTCGTGCAGGCGGCAGGCAGAAGAATCGCGATGAACACGCCGGTTCAGGGCACCGCCGCCGATATCATCAAAACCGCAATGGTCAGAGTCTGGCGCAGGCTGCGAGACGAGGTGCCGTCGGCAAAGCTCATTTTGCAGATTCACGACGAGCTGATCGTCGAGGCGCCGGAAGCGGCAGCAAAGCAGGCCGCGGAGATCCTGCACACGGAGATGGAGCAGGCGTGCCAGCTTTCCGTCCCGCTGACGGCGGAGGTGCAGGAGGGCACGAGCTGGTATGATGCAAAGGGCTGATATGCAGATCGAGATGTTCTCGGCAGAGAATATCCGCGCGGTCGCGGAGCTTGCAAAGCAGTGCTTTTCGACGCCGTGGTCAGAGGACATCTACCGGCGGGAGCTGGATAATCCGCAGTCGGTCGGGTTTGTCTGCATGAAAAACGGGCAGGCGGCAGGGTTCATTCACTGCAATTTTGTGCTGGACGAGCTGACGCTGAACACGCTCTGCGTCGCGGAGGCATACCGGCGGCAGGGGCTCGCAAGGGCACTCTGGGCAAGCGTCCGCGAGATGATGCAGGGCATCTGCACGGTGTGCTATCTGGAGGTGCGGGAGAGCAATCTCCCGGCAAGGGCGCTCTATGAATCGCTCGGCTTTGTGCAGAGCGGATACCGCCCGCGCTATTACAGCAAGCCGGAGGAAGCCGCCGTGCTGATGACCGCTTCGCTCATGGAATAATCAACGGAAAACGGCAGGAACAGCGCTTGTTCCTGCCGTTTCTTCAAGTAAAAAAAATCGCTTTGCGATGAATCTATTATGGGATTATAAGATCCCTTAAGCAGGGGTTGAGGACTCAATGTTTGCGCAGCAAAGCCGACGTAATTAACCGCGAAAGGAACCTGTCAAGCATCACACGGACAAAACATTTCGGGCCATGTCCCGGTCTCGACAGCTTTTTCATGCGCGCTGTGCTATACTGAAACCGGTGATCGGTATGGTGATATATCTCGATGTCCTGCTGCTTTCCAATCTCTGGGCGGACTATGCCCTGCTGCACGCGGCGGCCGCCCTGACGCATGTCCCGCTGCGGCGGCTGCGATGCCTGCTCGCGGCACTGCTCGGCGCGGTCAGCTCACTGGTGATTCTGCTCCCGCCGATGCCGCTGCCCGTGACGCTCCTGATGCGGCTGCTTCTTGCGATGGCGATGTGCGCCGCGGCCTTCGGCATCCGTCCGCTCCGGCTCCTTATCCGGCAGACCGTCCTGCTGATGGCGGTCAGCCTGAGCTTCTGCGGCGCGGTGTTTCTGCTCTCGCAGCTCCGGCAGCCGGCCGGATTCTACATGCAGAACACCGCCGTATATGCGGATGTTTCGCTGCTGACGCTCCTGCTCGGAACCGCTGCCGCCGCCGCATGGACGGCATTCCGTGCGCGGCACCGTGACAGGCAGCAGAGCCGCAGCTTCCGGCTTGAGATGCGGATTCAGGGCAAGTGCATCAGCCTGCCCGCGCTCGCCGATACCGGCAACACCCTGCGCGATCTGTTCACCGGAAAGCCGGTCGCGGTCTGCACGGCGAATGCGCTCGCGGCATGGCTCGCCGGATACCCGGATCCCGTCGCGGCGGCGGCCTCCTGCAAGGGCTTCCGGATGCAGCCGGTGCAGACCGTCACAGGGCGGCGGCTTCTGCCGGTGTTTCAGCCCGATGCCGTCACGCTCTGCCGCGCCGATGCGCCTTCTGCCGCATTCCCGGTCGATCTGCTGATCGCGATTTCGGAGGATTCCGGCGTCACATCGCCCGCAATCGTGCCGGCATGTGTCATATCCTGATAACGGAGGGAAAACTATGAATCTGTTTTCACAAATCTTCCTGACGCTCCGCCTCGCGCTGTCGCGTCTGCAAGGGGATGAGGAGGTTCACTATCTCGGCGGTGCGGATCAGCTTCCCCCGCCCCTGACGCGCGCTGAGGAGGAGCAGGCATTCGCCGCGCTGGCGCAGGGCGATGACCGTGCGCGGGAAACGCTGATCGTCCGGAATCTGCGTCTGGTTGTTTACATCGCAAAGAAATTTGAGTCGCCGAATGTCACACTGGACGATCTGATCTCGATCGGCACGATCGGCCTGATGAAGG
>JAFUAD010000034.1 GCA_017460835.1 Oscillospiraceae bacterium | reverse complement strand
GAGATTGTGCCTCTTGATTCTTCGACATCAGAAACACCAAATTGGCTCCGGCTCCAGACAAATATACGGCATTCTGTTTGACGGCGCCTGGCTATGGGAGGAATATGTTAATTCTCTCATTGAGGATATTTTTTACCATCCTATGAACAAGGGAGGCAAAGGTGCCCAGCGTCTGTTTGCCGGCAATATCGGGTTGATTTATCCTGATTTCATCAGCCGTAATAATGAAGCAAGAATTATAGCAGACGCCAAGTACAAGCCTCTTGATAATATTGGTAATAAGGACTATCTGCAGGTGTTGGCGTATATGTTCCGTTTTGATGCAAAGGCGGGCTACTACCTTTATCCAGAAGCGGAAGGATCGGATGATCTGAAACTGTGGATGAATCGCGGCTCGACCTACGAATCAAATGTCATGCCGCGCGATGATATCAGCATTACAAAACACGGTATGAAAATTCCTGTGGGTGCATCGGATTATGCAGAGTTCGTTATGAAAATGAAAGTTCACGAGCAGGAATTTAAGAAAGAGTTTTTTACGCAGAACTTCTGATACAGAGAGGAGGATTGACATATGCCGTTTACAATCGTCCGTCAGGACATTACAAAAATGAAAGTTGACGCTATTGTCAATGCCGCGAATACGGAACTTTTAATGGGTGGGGGAGTCTGTGGCGCTATTTTTAATGCTGCGGGTGCAAAGGAACTTCAAGATGCCTGCGACAGAATCGCACCTATTCAAACAGGACAGGCGGTTATCACTCCGGGTTTTAAGTTGCCCGCAAAGTATGTAATCCATGCTGCCGGTCCTGTATATGACCACACCAACAAGAAACAATCGGCTGACCTGCTGTCATCCGCTTACATAAATTCGTTGAGGATTGCTATCCAAAACGGATGCGAAAGCATCGCTTTTCCGCTTATATCGAGCGGCATCTACGGCTAAAAGACATCCTCAGACGATGGAAGAAATACATCCATAAATAATAATCGCAAGTTTTGACCTGTGGGTTTCATAACGAAGCCTGCAGGTCTTTTTTTATTTCCGGAAAAGTTGTTCCAAACCGTCAGATTTGACTGCCTGCCGGGGCTACCTCTTAGAGGCATAGCCTCGGCAAATTTTTTATAAGGAGGCAGTTTGATATGGCAAATGATATCAAAAACCAAAGGGCGTACAGACCGCTCGTCTATGTCTGCAGCCCGTTCTCCGGCGATGTCGAAGGCAACACCGAGAGAGCGAGGCGTTTCTGCAGGTTCGCTCTGGAGCAGGGGCAGATCCCGCTTGCTCCGCATCTCATGTTCCCGCAGTTTATGACCGATGATGACCCGGCGGAGCGGGAGCTTGCCATCTTCATGGATATCGTCCTGATGGGCAAATGCAGTGAACTGTGGGTTCTGGGAGACACCATCTCCGAGGGCATGGCTGTCGAGATCGAAAAGGCGAAGAAGCGCAGACAGCCCATGTGAAGGCCTTTGTTGCCAGGGTTAAAATGCTTGTTCAGAAGCTCAACTATTTCATAAGCACGATTCTGAAACGATGTTTTTGTGAATTTATCATTTATCAGCTCTGAGCTGTATTCAGCAGAAAGCTCGCTGATATTGATAAAACGGTCATTTTCATAGCATTCGTAGACAATCTCTTTAGTATAGGGATTACAAGTGATCCTCATCTTATATGCGTTTTCCATATTTACCCCCTGAACACATAAGTATAGTATCGCAATTCATAATCTGCAAATGTAACAAATTATAAGTTCTATAGTGTATTATATCACATTTTTAGTAAAAAAGTCAATCCGTCTGACGAATTTATGTAATATAAATCTTTTATTTTAACTCTAGCCTCAGCTATGAGACTATAGATAATTCTGTTATGTTATATAGTAAGCCCCTCAAAATATATTCCTATTATTATTCATAAAACAAAAAAGGGGCTGCCGGAAAAATCTCCGACAGCCCATCTCTCAAGTCTTATTCAATTTTCCGCTGTACTTCTTGCCGTCAACAGTGACTTCGACTGTGATGCCGTCCTCCGCAGCAGGCGCAGGCGGATTCGGCTCCTTGCCGTAGCCGTTCAGCCCCTTCGCCTTGATGATGGTCGGGAAATCCTTGTAGCCGATGTCGAGATCGACATTGCCGTTGATGCCGTCCACGCTGCCTTTCTCGGAGTGCTGCCAGATACCGTATGCGCCGCTATAATTCGTCTGGTTACACCAGTGTGCCAGCCAGATCGTGTAGCGGCTCTTGATATCATCTGCGGTATGTGTGGTGAGAGAGGACGCAGAGCCGTACAGACCGACAAAATAGCCCGCTGTCTCCACTCTTTCAAGAAACGCCCGCATAATGTCAGACACCTTGTCCTTGCCGAGGTCAAACTGCTTCTTTTCCTCCAGATCAAAGTATACAGGCATCTCGAACTGCTTTCCTTTGATGACCGACAGGAACACATCCGCCTCCAGTTCTGCTTCCTCCGGTGTCATCGCATAGGAATACCAGTACGCACCGACCGGAATACCGGCTGCCTTTGCGCCGGAATAGTTTTCCTCGAAACGGTCATCCTTCTGCGATGCCAGCCTGCCATAACCGGCGCGGAGAATCGCAAACTCAATGCCGTCAGCTCTGACCTTCTGCCAGTCGATCTTGCCGTTATGAACGCTGACGTCGATGCCCTTCATATCCTCGCCTCCGAAGTATTTATAGAAATCATCGGTCACGCTGCTGTTACCGTGGACCTCATCACCGTACCACTTGCTGCCGGAACGCACATCGACGTGTGTATAGATGTAGGCGGCAGTGATATTCGCAATGCCGGTAAAGCCGGTATCCTGTGCCTTGCAGCAGACGGTCTTGCTGCTGATCGGCTGTCCGTCCTGTCCGTAGCAGCAGATGTCCGCCGCCTTGCCGAGTGTATGCTGTCCCGTGCCGCTGCCCTTGACTGCCTTATCATGAGCAGCACAACGGAAACCGGATGTCACGATGATCTTAGAGCAGTTGATGGCTGCATAGAGCGCCTCCAGCTTGGTGATGAGATCATCATCGATCTGAAAATCATGTGCCTTGCCGCACTTGCAGCGGAACTCCTGCGCATTGAAGTGCTGGGAAAGCTGTGTATTATCGGTATAGCCGTAGGTCTTAATCATCCTTATCATAATCGACTTTGCTCATTGTATCACCGCCTAAAAGAACGTGAGCTGTACATCTATCCAGCTTTCCTGACTTGCCTGATGAATGACCTCGCCCTCCTGCAAATTGCCTACAAGAAAGGGCGACTCAGGATTATGAAGCTGCATATTCCGTCTTACATTTTCGTGGTTATAGTTTGCGTAGCAATAGCGACAGAGGTGTCCGCAGGTATCGTAAGCGCCAATGTCCGTACCAAGAACACAGGCACATTCAGCTCTCTGAGATTTCTTCTTCGGCACGATAAGGTTGCTTCCGATCGCATTTTCAAAGGTCTGCTTTGTCATACAGCCGGCGCAGTCCACTCCGTATGGTGCAAGATCGGTTCCTTCGGCACAGGCTTTTATTGTGATGCCGTACTGTTTGCCGATCTCAGCAAATGTCCTGCCGATGGTGATACGCTCCTGCGGTGTGACTGTCCTTGCCTGCGGAAAGTTTCGTTTGACCTTTTCGTACAGGTCAATGAAGCTGATAACGCATACAGTTGTATAGCCCAAAAGTGTGCGGCACATCTGCTCAAAGTCTGCTATATGCCTTTCGAGCGTATAGGTGCTGTCAATGAATATCGGATCATACCGCCAGCCGATGCAGTTTACTCCGACCTTTTCAGAAAGCGTGATGAAGTCCTGCATTACCTTTTCTTTCGGCGGTACATTCGGCTCGACATCTCTGCCATAGGGCGTGATCGTGACGAACCAATATTGATGATATGCTTTCAGCTCATCAAGGTGCTTCAGCATCGGTTCGGGATTCTTCGTGCAGAACGCAAGACAGTCCACCAGATCGGGGTTCAGCTCATAGCGTGTGATCCAGTCGGGGCGGTAAGGATTTCTAACCAACACAAATCCTGCCCGTATCCTGTTCATAAACCACTGAGAATAAAATGCAGGAATATCCGTCCGCATACCCGTGTTGATTATCATGTATCTCACCGACCTTTCTTCCTATTTTACCATATTCAGCCCGATTTTACAACAATCAGTCCTCATCAACGATGACCACACGCCCCTCTCGGCGGGGTTTGCTTTGCGGATAATCTCCCTCACAGTAGCCGAGCAGCACAAATGCCCTTGCGATGAAGTTTTCGGGGATACCCCATTTCTTCAAAAGTTCTCTGCCGAAGTCATTATCAAAAGTCTCCTCAGCTCTTGCGGTAATATCTTAGTAGTATTTGATCAAAGAAAGGAATCAGTTTATGCCAGACAAAATCATCGACCGCGATACCTACCGCACCATAAAGAAGATGTCCCGTGAGGAGCTGCAAGCCTTTCTCATGCGGTATGCTGAAGGACTTAAAGAAGAGTCCCCTCCCCTTGACCTGAGAGAATTGGAGAAGGATATCAAGGGTGTGAAAGGTATCGGAGAAAAGAGAGCCGAGGAGATTATGCAGATTATTGAGAAACACCTGGGAGTGTGAGCAGAATTGTTACATCAAATGAAACTTAGGCTGTCCCCATTCGGGGAAATCAAGAACGGTAGCAAGACGATAGAGCTTCGGCTTTATGATGAAAAGCGTCAGAAGGTCAGAATCGGTGATTTTATCGAGTTCACCTGTCTTGATAAACCAAAGCAGAGAATACAAACAAGAGTGACCGCTTTGCATAGGTTCACTTCTTTCGCAGAGCTTTATGCAGCACTGCCAAAGGAGAAACTTGGTTATAATCCTACAGACACACCCGCTCCTAACCACATGGATGAGTATTACAGCCGAGAAGATCAGGAGAGGTACGGTGTCCTCGGTATAGAACTGTACTGCACTGATCTTCAGAAATTCATAGATGCACAGGAAAGCGGCTACAGTTTCGGCGAGACATATGCAACAGCCCTGTCCGAGATGAAGCAGGGATACAAGGTCTCACACTGGATATGGTATGTGTTTCCGCAGATCCAGGGGCTTGGACTTAGTGGAACAACAGCGTTTTTTTCAATCCACGATTTATCCGAAGCGGAGGACTACTACGCACACCCTGTCCTCGGTGCGAGGTTGATCGAGATATGCGAGGTGCTGCTGCATATCGTATCCGATGATCCGATGTCCGTTTTCGGCTATCCTGATGCTTTCAAGGTTCGCTCCTGCATGACACTGTTCAAGCATGCAGTACCAGAAGAAGCAGTATTTCAGAAGGTGCTGGATAAGTTTTGTCGTGGGAATGAGGATGATAAGACTTTGAAGATACTTGGCATCTGAAAGTGGTGAGCCAATAATATATGGCGAATGAAAATGGAACATGGATCATGCGGGGCTTATCCTGGGATGATCCATACAGGATACGCACATGGCAGGAGCTTGTGAGTTGGGTAAACGAGATCGGCTTTCTGCCGCTGTTCGCTAATGATATTACAGGTTTCTCGGCGGAAGAACACGTTTCACCAGATTACTGGTGGACGGGTGACAAAGAGCAGGATCCGTGGGAATGGCGAGAGAGCATCGCTGCCGACCATGAGGTGGCTTATGGTAAGTTCTTCGGCGGTAAAGCTGGATTTATCAGCAAAGAGTGGCTGCCCTACTTTGCAAACTATCGTCGCAATGGCTATGATTTTGATTCACGCTACGAGGACGGGCTTGCCACATATCGAGAGAAAGTCATCATGGACTATTAGTGGGCTATAAGTATAACTATTGCGTGGACAGGCTTTTCGTGGTATAATAAAGGAGATATATGTAGGAGGCGATATTATGGTTTATATCACAGGGGATATTCACGGCGATACAACGCCGGTTCATGACCTATTTGATAAGTGCCAGCCGACAGAAGATGATATAATTGTGTTGCTCGGTGATGTCGGACTCAATTACACAGGTCAGATCCGTGACAGACTTATGAAGCAGGAGCTGTGTGATATGAAGTCCACCTTTTTCTGCATCCACGGCAACCACGAGAACAGGCCGCAGAATATCTGCTCCTATCAGGAGAAGGAATGGCACGGCGGTCGTGTGCTGTACGAGGAGGACTTCCAGAATATCCTGTTTCCGATAGACGGCGATATCTTTGATATAGAGGGTAAGCAGTGTATAGTCATCGGCGGTGCTTACAGTGTTGACAAGTTCTACCGCCTGCGTATGGGCTATAAGTGGTTCCCAGACGAGCAGCCGACTCCGACAATTAAGGAGTATGTAGAGCAGCAGGTCAGAACAAAACATATAGATGTGGTGCTTTCCCACACCTGCCCATATAAGTATGTCCCTACAGAGTGCTTCCTGCCGGGAATAGATCAGTCCACCGTGGACAACAGCACGGAGCACTGGCTCGGCACCATTGAGGAGATGCTTGACTACAAGGCTTGGTATCTCGGCCACTGGCATATAAACAAGCGGATAGATCGGATGCATTTCCTTATGCATGATGTGGAGATGCTGATAGATTGAATAATCATCCCATCTGTCGGTGAAGCATTATTCACTGGTGGAGGGGATTTTTTGCGTATATGCAGAAAATGGGTTGCTTTTTCAGAAAAGCTGTGGTATACTAAGTATTGGATATTGCCTTTGTGATATGATAAGGACAATTAGCCACATAACCGATTTGCAGTTTAATAGTACGACTGTGATATTCCGTTAATTATGTGGTATAATATGATTAAGAAAGAAGGCGATGAGCATGAGAATAGAATCAATAAAACTCAAAAACTTCCGATGCTTTGAGAATCTGGTGATTAGTTTTCATCCACAGCTCACCGTGATCGTTGGTAAGAACGCAAGCGGTAAGTCAACCATTTTAGATGCAATCGCTGTTGCAGTAGGAACGTTTCCCTCTGCTTTTGATGGCATTGGTAACTACGGAATAAGAAAAGAAGATGCTCGGCTCGTTACAAATATATTTGGTGATTCGTTCAACAACAGCTCTGTTTACCCCGTCTCAATATCAGCAAGAGGAACACTTGATAATAAAGAGGTGCATTGGGAGCGAACACTGACAAAATCGACAGGAAGATGCACACTAGCACTTGCAAAACAGATAACCGAAATCGCAAACGCATACCAAAATGGGATCATTGAAGGTGACACATCTATTATACTTCCTTTGGTTGCATATTATGGTACAGGTCGTCTTTGGCTACAACATCGAGAGAAAAAAGAAGATGTTTTGTTGAACAGTGCCAGAACCAATGGTTATATAGACTGTATGGATAGCGCTGCAAACGACAAGTTAATAATGAATTGGTTTAACAAAGAAACTTCTAAAAAGCTTCAAAAGAAAACTGGAACAGCAGCTTTTGATGCAGTTATAATGGCTGTAGAGAAATGCGTTTCCCTACTCGTAGGTAATGACGAGGTATTGGTGACATACAATTTTGACAATAATGATCTCGACATTCAGTATAAAGTAGGATCTCAGGAGGTTATCTTCCCATTAAATCGGATGAGTGATGGATATAAATGCACTATCAGTCTTATCACAGATATCGCGTACCGCATGGCACAGCTTAACCCGCAGCTAAGAGAGAATGTACTTGATACGCCAGGTGTGGTTATTATTGATGAGATTGACCTTCATCTTCATCCGGAATGGCAGAAACGAATCCTTGGTGATTTGACAACCATCTTTCCAAACATTCAGTTCATTGTTTCAACCCATGCATCATCTGTGATTAGTTCTGTAAAAAGCGAAAATCTCGTTATTCTGGAGAATAACAGTGCATCTGTGCCTGTTGGCGAAGTATACGGAAAAGACAGTAACACTATTCACAGTGCTGTGATGGGTTCAACGGAAAGACCTGATCCTGTAAAGAAATTGTTCTCAGAATTTTACGATGCTTTGGAGAATGCTGATATTGAAAAGGCAAGATTAGTTATTACTGAAATTGAAAAGCTGATCGGTACAAATGATCCCGAACTCTCCGCATGTCATACGAAATTGACACTTGCTGAACTAAAAGCGGGGAGGAAGAGATGATCGAAATCAAGAAAACTGCGGCTCCTCTAGATTTAGTGGGACTTCAACAGGATGCAGTTCGACAGGGTCTTTCCGCAAATAAAGCATACGAAAAACTTCAAGGCAAAAAATGAGAGCCCTGAGAGAACGGGTTGTAAACCAATTGATGCGTGACCAAGGGCATCTCTGTGCATATTGCATGCGAAGGATTCCCGATACAAGAGACGTTGAAAGGGGCTTTAGCCAACCTTTAGAAGTTAAAATTGAACACTGGGATGCCAGAAGCGGAGCAACATGCGGTGCTTTCGGTGCGCTGGATTATAACAATATGCTCGCTGTTTGTTCTGGAAATCAGAACGGCCCCACTCATGGGAAAAGCAAGCTGACTTGCGATGCAAAGCGGGGCGATAGAACGCTCACGGTGAATCCAACTGATGCAAGCACACTTTCCACGATATTCTACACCGAAGATGGTATTATCAAAGCAACTGACCCAGTAATATACGATGACTTGGATATACTCCTAAACCTGAATTGTACTAAGGATGCTGTTCTACTTCCGACAGAACGCAAAATGGTTTTGGAGGCGATTCAAGAGGAAATTAACTCTGAAATAGAGAGCAGCTCAGATCCACTTGAAAGTTGCTTGCGTCTATATCAGGAACTGCTAGATATTGAAGACGAAAAGCCACCGTATATTGGTATATCACTATGGTGGCTGAGAGATTTTATCGAAAAATATCCGGCTAATACATAATTATCTGTTTACACACGCGCCAATTAAGCATCATCTGTAATATTCAGTTCATGCTTAATTGGCATTTTTTGCTGGGTCACCTGTATTGTTAAAATATATAATTGTATCGATTATACTGAGTATTAGACCTAAATTCAGATGGTTGGCTGAACAAATAGTGCTTATGAATTACCTGTTAAACATCCAAACTCCGCACTCAAACCTCTTGATGCACTAATATTGATGCCGCCCTGACATCAAAATCAGGCTTCCGAGGCATGTGGAGTGCGTAGTATTGATGTCAAAGAAACATCCCGAAAACGGCATAGAATCAAAATAATCAAGGCGATATATGGTGAATGCAGAAAAAATTATCGAAAAAAACAGAGACAGCATTGCACACTATGAAGTGTTCAAGGAGATTGCACTGGATATCCGCTTCCGCGATGCTGAGATGCAGCTTTATTCATGGTATAAAGGTGTGCTCGGAATGGAAGTGTATCTGTTCAGATTTGCGGACGGAATCAATGAAGATAACATAGCAGAAACGCTCGTTCAGTGCAGGCTGATGAAAATGGCAGAGGCGGAAGAATGGAAAGCCGATTTCTGGAATGTCAGCAGGGATGACCGCCTGATCACATTAAACGCTCCGGCCTTCCGGGACTATGACCTGATGATCAGGGAAGTCCGGCTGATACCGCTTGATCCCGAAGAATACTTGAAAACAGTGAAATATCAGGCTTCGGAATATGAACCTTCAGAAGACACTCCGCCCGATATTTCAGATACAATATGCGACATCATCAGAAAATCGCAAAATATTGAACTCGGCGGATGCTATGCTTTGGATCATATGTGTCTGTCGGTTTCTGAGGATTTGATCCTGATCGTCGAATACGGGGTGTGGGACTGAAAGCGCCCATACCGCTGAATCACCAGTAATGCGGCAATGAATACGGCGCTTATGCGCAGAAACAGGGAGGCGGCCGAATTGTTTGATGACTGCATCATTTCTGACCATATTCTGCGGGAATACCGCGGACATGAGACGCAGGTTTCCGTTCCGCGCGGTGTCAGTGGAATCGGTGAGCGTGCCTTTGCCCACTGCGATACCGTGACAGGCGTTGAATTGCCGGACTCTGTCAGATTTATCGGCAGGGGCGCATTTGCATACTGTAAAAATCTGCGGAGCATCAGGATACCGGGAGGTGTGCGGCAAATTGATTCGGCTGCTTTTATCGGCTGTGAAAAACTGAAACAGGTTTCCCTTCCCGGCAGTCTGGAATGCATTGCTGAGCTGACCTTTGCAGAATGCTCCGGCATGACGGAATGCAGAATGAAAGAGGGAATCGCATCAATCGGAGATCATGCGTTCCGGGGCTGTGTGTCGCTCCGGCAGCTTACAATTCCCCGCAGCGTCAAAGACATTGCAGAAACCGCATTTTCCGGCTGCGGTCAGATGGAACGCACCGTGGCGCCTCCGCCGCCTGATCCCCTGTCTGCGGAGGAGCACCGCATCATAGACAGTATGCGGGCAGAGGGCGTGATCATTCAGCTCCGAAATAAAGCGTTGCAGCTCTCCAAGTGTAACGGACAAAATGAGGAGGCTGTAATCCCGCCGATTGTAACGAGGATTGCAAACGAAGCATTCGCGAAAAACAAGGCTGTAAAAAGAATTGTCCTGCCGGACAGCGTGACGGAAATCGGCAGGAACGCATTTGAATCCTGCGAGGCACTGGAGCAGATTGTCCTGCCTGCGCATCTGACCGAGATTCCGGAATATGCTTTTGACTGCTGCCATTCGCTCAGAGAAATCATCATTCCGGACAGTGTGACAAAACTCGGCTTCCGCTCATTTGCGTTTTGCAATTCGCTGGAGCATGTTGTGCTTTCCGGCGGACTGAAGGAGATTCCGACGGAGGCGTTTTATTGCTGCCGCAGTCTGAAGCGGATTGTGATACCGAGCTCCGTCAGGGAGATTTTCAACGGCGCATTTGCGTCCTGTATTTCACTGACGGATGTGCAGTTACCGCCCGGTGTGCAGATCGCAGAACCGCGGATCGAGCGAAGATGGATTGACAGTGCGACCATGATGGAGATTCCGCATTACAGTGACTTGCAGATTCCGGGCGCATTTACAGATACGCCGTTCGGGGAAAGAAACGGTGTTACCTAAAACAAATCTCCGCAGCGCGGGCAGAAAGGAAGATGGCTGATATGGAGCGATTTGAATACGGGAGCGCAGACGCGGAT
Organism: Oscillospiraceae bacterium; assembly: GCA_017460835.1. Taxonomy (GTDB): domain Bacteria; phylum Bacillota; class Clostridia; order Oscillospirales; family Ruminococcaceae; genus Firm-04. Next base: position 13,681 of record JAFUAD010000034.1, on the reverse strand, counting down.
ACGGTTCTGATTCAGCCGGTCGATGCGCACGATCTTGCGCTCATGGAGAGCGAGATCGCCGCAATTGCCGAACGCTGCGATATCCCGTTCCGGCTCATTGCCGTTAAGGTCGAAAACTGGAACACTGCGCTGTCGCCGTGGGAGGCGCCGGCGGTTTTCGGCAAAGAGCCGTTCGGAAGCGGCGCCGCGGAAACGCTCCGGGAGCTGCTGACGCTCTGCACCGACACGCGCAAGCGCTATTACATCGGCGGGTATTCCTTAGCGGGACTGTTTGCCCTCTGGGCGGTCACGCAGACGGATGTGTTCAGCGGCGCGGCGGCGGCATCGCCCTCGCTCTGGTTCCCGTCGTTCCTTGACTGGCTGCATACACACGAGCTTCGCTGCAATACGGTCTGTCTGAGCCTCGGCGACAGAGAGCCCCATACGCGCAATCCGGTCATGGCGACCGTCGGGAACAGGATCCGCGAAGCATATGACCTTTTGCAGCAGCGCGGAATCCGGTGCGTGCTGGAATGGAACCGCGGAAACCATTTTCAGGAGCCGGATATCCGGACGGGCAAGGCCTTCGCGTGGGTCATCAACCGGAAGAAAGAGGAACTGCATCATGACGCTGATTGATATTTCGCAGGAGATTTTCTCCTGCCGCGTGTACCCCGGAGACCCGAAACCGACGCTTCAGCACTGCCTCAGCATCGAGCGCGGCGATGTCTGCAACCTGTCGGCATTTTCCATGTGTGCGCACAACGGGACACATGTTGATGCGCCGTTTCATTTTCTGCCGGAGGGGAAGACGATTGACCGAATGGGGCTTTTGCCGTTTGTCGGGGATTGCTTCGTTGCGCGGCACAGCGGAAATGTGACCGCAGAGGATGCGGCTGAAATCATGAAAAAAGCACGGGCAGCAGGCGCGGCGGAGCGCATTCTGATCGCGGGCGACGCGGTCGTGACGGAGGATGCCGCGAGAGTGTTTGCTGCATCAGGGATTTTGCTGCTCGGCAATGAGAGCCAGAGCGTCGGGCCGGAGGATGCACCGCGGGCGGTTCACCTGATCCTGCTCGGCGCCGGAATTGTGCTGCTTGAGGGCATCGTGCTGGAGCAGGTCGGTGCGGGACGGTATTTTCTCAGCGCTGCCCCGCTCAATCTCGGCGGATGCGACGGCGCCCCGTGCAGAGCCTATTTGCTCCGCCCTTAAGACCTGCTCTCCCGTCGCGCTCTGAGAATGTGCAGAGATGCTTTCAGTGATGGGCAGTGGGGGACGCCGTCCCCCACACCCCCTGCCAGAGGGATACTATCCCTCTGGACTCCCGCTGCAACTTTTGCCTGCCCCAAACGGGGCAGGCAAAAGTTGAAATGGGTTTCCAACGGGACAAGGTCCCTTTGGCGGGGTTGGGGGCGGAGCCCCATTTCCAATCCGCCGGAGGCACCTCTATACACGCTCGGGGCGCGGCAGAAGACGGGTCTGGAGGCGGGAAAACAAGAAGGGGGTTATGGTATGGCGAAGCGTAATAATACGCACAAAGCCCGCAGAAACGTAAAAAAGGCGCCGGAGCGTACAAAACCGCGGGAGCCGCAGGCATCTCCGGCGGTCAGGGTCGATCCGGAGCAGCTTGAACATTTCCGGAATCGAATCGCAGTTTTCCTGAAAAAGGCGAACGGCAGGCCGGTTTCCCGTGCCGATCTGGCATCAAAATGCCGCGGAAAGGGCAGGGCTGCGTATCTGCACGCGCTCAGCGCCCTCTGCAAGGACGGCCTTGCGGCAGAGCGCCGGAGCGGCTATGTCTGGGCGGAGGCTGCGGGCATGATCCGCGGGAAAATCACGCGCCTGCAGCGCACCTTCGGCTTTGCGGCGCCGGAATCGGGCGGCGCGGAAGTCTTCATTGCGGGCAGGGATCTGAAGGGCTCGCTGCCGGGCGATACGGTTTTATTGCAGCCGATCGAAGCGGCGGGCGATTCGCCGGAGGCTGCGGTCGTTTCGGTGATTTCGGAAGCATCTCCGCAGATTTCGGGCGTGATTCTCGACGATGAGGGGACGCTCCGATTCCTCTCGGACAAGCTCAGCAGCCGCCCGCTCAGTGTTGCAAATGCGGCGGACTGGCGCGGTCACATCGGCGAAAAGGCGATCGCGGAGGTCGTCGAGCGCGGCGACCGGCACTCGAAGCATGTTGTGCGCATCTTGCAGGCGGTCGGCAGTGCGGATACCGCCCGCGCCTGTGCGGAAGCGCTGGTCGCGGTCAGCGGCGCCCCGACGGAATTCTCTGCGGCGGCGCTTGCCGATGCGGAGCGCATGGAAAAAACCGGCATAACCGAGGCCGATCTGGCGGGCAGGCTCGATCTGCGCGGCAGCGAGGATGTCATTTTCACGATCGACGGGTTCGATGCGAAGGATCTCGACGACGCGATTTCCGTCGCAAAAACCGCAGTCGGCTATCGGCTCGGCGTGCATATTGCCGATGTGTCGCATTATGTGAAGCCGAATTCGCCGCTCGATGAGGACGCGATTGCGCGCGGCACGAGCATTTACTATGCCGATCAGGTGATTCCGATGCTGCCGAAGGCGCTGAGCAACGGCATCTGCTCGCTGCACCCGGATGTGGACAGGCTGACGCTCTCCGCGCTGATGGAGCTGGATGCGGACGGCGCGCTTGTTCAGTATCGCTTTGAGAAAACGGTGATCCGGTCTGCCGTGAAGGGCGTTTACCGCGAGGTCAATGCGCTGCTGGACGGCAATGCCTCTGCGGAGATCGGGGAGAAATACGCGCCGGTTCGCGATGCGCTTCTGCTGCTCGATGAGATTCGGGCGCTGCGGCTGGCGGCGCGGAAAAAGCGCGGCGCACCGGAGATCGAAACCGAGGAAAGCGCGTTTTTGCTCGATGAAAACGGCGTCTGCACAGAGGTGACCGCACGAAACCGCGGCAAGGGCGAGGAGCTGATCGAGGAGTGCATGCTGCTCGCAAACGAAGCCGCGGCAAGGCTTGCGCGCGAGCACAGTCTGCCGTTTGTGTACCGTGTTCATGCAAAGCCGCCCGAGGAAAAGGTCATGCGCCTTGCCGAGCTGCTGAACCGCCTGAACATCCCGCATCCGCTGCTCGACAGCCCGAAGCCGCAGGATTATGCAAAGATTCTGCAAAATGCGGAAAATTCCGGGCTGAAGCCGGCGATTCATCAGCTTGTGCTGCGGAGCATGGCAAAGGCGGACTACGAAACGGAGCCGGCCGGGCATTTCGGGCTCGCGCTGCGCGATTATACGCATTTCACCTCGCCGATCCGGCGCTACCCCGATCTCGCGGTTCACCGGATTCTGTCCGCATGGCTTTCCGGCGCAATGCCGGACGGCACACGGCAGTTTGCACAGGCTGCGGCCGCGGCGGGCAGCGTGACCGAGCAGCGCGCATTGCAGCTTGAGCGCGACTGCGACGACCGCTACCGTGCAGAATGGGCAAGGCAGCACATCGGCGAGACCTTTGACGGGGTAGTGTCGGGCGTTTCGGAGAACGGGATTTATGTGATGCTGCCGAACACGGTCGAGGGGCTGGTGCTGCTGGACTCCCTGCCGCTTGATGACTATGACAGCGACGGGTTTTATTCGCTGCATGCCGCAAACAGCGGGGCGGCCTACACGCTCGGCATGGCGCTGCGCGTGACCTGTATCCGCGCCGATATCAACAGCGGCAATATTGATTTCAGCCTCGCAGAGCCGCAATGACGCCGATTCCAATGCCCGCGCGGGAGCATGTGCGATCATGATGCTGCAATTCGGGTAAATTCTCAGATCAAACAAATGCTAAAAAGGAGGCCGCCGCATGAGCCGGATCGCAAAACTGAATCTCAGATATACGGCAATGCTGGCGGCTGTCTATGTGCTGCGCGTGCTGACCGATCGGGTCACCTATTTTACGAGCGTGCTCTTTGGCTTCTGTGTGCTGCTCTGGGGGTACAGCGTCCGCGAGCGGCTGCCGCACAGGAGGATGCGCGGCAATCTCTTTGGGATGGCGGCCATGCTCAGCATGATGTTTCCGCTGCGCATCTGCCGCTGGATGCTGCTCGACCCTGCGCTGGGGCTCAGGTCGAATGATGCGCTCACAAGATTTCTGTGGTATCTGAGCTATGTTCCCTCAAACAGCGCGCCGCTCTTTTCGCTCGCCGCCGCGCTCAGCGTCGGGACAGAGGAAACCGCCCGCCGTCCGCGCATTCTGCTGCCCTGCTGGGCGGTCACGGCTCTGCTGACGCTGCTGACCCTGACGAACAATCTGCACGAGCTGATGTTCCGCTTTACCTCCCCCGACGGCAGCTACGATTACGGCATTTTGTACTGGATCGTGACGATCTGGTCGGTGCTGCTGATGCTCGCGGCATATGTGATTCTGCTTCGCCGCTGCCGGCTCTCGCAGTGCAGAAAGCGCTGGTATCTGCCCACGCTCGCGGGTGTGCTCTCGTTTTCGCTGCTGGTCTGGTATATGCTGCTCGGCGGGCAGTCCCCGGAGATCGGCAGCTTCCGGCTCTTTTACTATCAGGAGGCCTATGCGCTGGTGTTCCTCGCTGTCTGGGAGGAGTGCATCGTAATCGGGCTTGTGCCCTCGAACAGCGGCTACCGCGAGCTGTTTGCCGTTTCGCATCTGAATGCGCTGCTTCAAAGCCATGACGGAAGCGAGCAGGTCGTCTCGCATGCGGCACCCGCACCGGAGCCCTCCGAAAGCATCATAACACGCTCGCATCCGGTCAGCGGCGGCACCGTGACATGGAATGAGGACCGCACGGCGATCCGGCGCATCAACCGGGAGATTGAAAATGCCGTTGAGCGCATTGAGGAGGAAAACGACCTCATCACCGAGGAGACCAATATCGCAGCAAAGCGTCTCGGGCTGGAGATGCAGAACCGCCTGTATGACAGCATTTCCGTACATTGCAGGGCGCAGATCGAGGCGATCGGCAGGGAGCTGCAAGGCGATGCCCCGCTGACAGAACGGCTGCCCCGCTGCTTGAAGCTCGGCACCTATGTCAAGCGCTCGGCCAATCTCATCCTGACCGGAACCCGGAACGGCGTGCTCTCCGGCAATGACCTGATGCTCTCTGTCCGTGAAATGTTCAGCAATCTGGCATTCAGCGGAACGGTCTGCGAGCTGCGCGGCGGCGAATCGCGGGACTGCCCCGCCGGAGAGATCATCGCGGCTTTCGACCTGCTCGAAGCAATCCTTGCGCAGCCGGCGCTTCACACCTGCTCTGTGCAGATCTGCCCCGACCGCGACACGCTCCTGATCGCGGAATATGACGCGGAGCCGCTCCCGCAGAGCAGCCTCCCCGCGGCGCTGCGCATCACGCAGACCGCAGAGGACGGCGTGACCTGTCTGAGAATGCGGGGTGCGCCGTGAGACAGATCGTGTTTCAGTTTGGCTGTTATCTTCTTCTGATGGGCAACAGCATCAAGCTCATATTTTTCATCCGGCTCCGGGCTTACCGAACCGGGCTGATTGCCGCCGTGCTCGCATTTCTAAGCTCACTGGCGCTCTGGACATTCAGCGTGCGCGAGGGGCCGGGTCTCCCCGCGGGAACGCTGCTTCTGCTTACGCTGACGGCGCTTTCGCTCTATAATCTGCGCAGTCTGCTGCACTGGCGCCGGGAGAATCTCTCGGAGCGGTCTGTCAAGGAGAGCTTCGACCTGCTGCCGACCGGCATCTGCTGCTACTGGGAAAGCGGCCTGCCGAAGCTCTGCAACCGCAAAATGAACGAAATCTGCCGCGCACTGACCGGCGAACCGCTCTTTGACGCGGCGGCGTTCTGGCAGGCGCTCACGGCAGGTACGCTTCCGGCGAGCTTGCAGGGCGGCGAGCGTCCGATCGCGGTGCTCGGTGACGGCACGGCATACAGCTTTGTCCGCCATGCGGGAACGCTTGACGGCGAGCCGATCTGTGAGATCATCGCCGCGGATATCACCGAGGAATACCGCCTGACCGACGAGCTGCACGAGAAGCAGAAACATGCCAATTACTTCAATCTCCGCCTGCGCGCCATGCAGTCTGAGCTCAGCTATACGGTCATGGACAGCGAGCTCCTTCAGATCAAAACGCGCGTACACGACAGCCTCGGCGAGACGCTCCTCGCAACACGGCAATACCTCAGCGGCAGAGGCACGGTCGATGCGGATACGCTCCAGCGCCTCTGGAGCACCAATATCCGCCTGCTCGAAAACAGTGAGCCCGAGCAGTTTCAGAAGCCGTATTTCATCGCAAAGCAGCGCGCCGAATGGCTCGGCATCACGCTTGAGATCACCGGCAATCTGCCGGAGGACGAAGCGCTCATTCCGGTGATTGATACCGCGCTGACGGTTCACCTGACGAATCTCTTGCGCCATGCCGAGGGGAAAACCGGGTATCTCACCGTCAGGGAGGACGCGGGATTCTACGAGCTGCACTTCACCAATGACGGCAAGCCGCCGCAGAACGGCGTTCAGGAAACGGGCGGCCTGCAAAATCTCCGGCGCATTGTCGAGCAGGCAGGCGGCGGCATGAAAATACGCGCACTTCCGCGGTTTGAGATGATTCTCAGGCTGCCGCGGGCGTGAGAGAGAGGAACATATGGCATATCAGGTTTTGATCGCGGACGATTACCGCATGATCCGGCAGATGCTCGAAATGACCATCGCACATGCGGCGGAATTCGAGCTTGCCGGGAGGGCTGCCAACGCTGCGGAGGCGATCCGGTTCTGCCGGAATACACCGGTCGATCTCGTGATTATGGATGTGGTCATGGGGCTCGGCATGGACGGAATTGACGCGGCGGCGGAGATCAAGAGGCTGCGCCCCGGGACGAAGATTCTGATTATCACCTCGATGGCGGAATCGACCTATCTGACGCGCGCGCGGGAGAGCGGCGCCGACAGCTTCTGGCACAAGGAGGTGCAGGAGCAGCCGCTGCTCGATGTGATGCGCCGGACAATGGCCGGGGAATCGGTGTATCCCGACGGCATGCCGGAGGTCTGGCTCGGGCAGACCGTCAGCACGGAGCTGACGCCGCGGGAGCTCGATGTGCTGCGCGGGCTGGTCGGCGGCTCGACCAACGGGGAGATCGCGGCGGAGCTCGGCATCTCGGAACGAACCGTCAAGCAGCATGTCACGGATATGCTGAACAAAACCGGCTTCAAAAGCCGCTTGCAGCTTGCGGTGCAGGCGCGCGGCGGCGGGCTCGTCATCAACGATCAGGAGGAATAACGGCATAAGGCGGCGCTTTTTGCCGGAGACTCTTGCTGCGCCCGCCGAAAGCAACCGGATCACTGCGCTTCATTTGCGCAAAAAAATATCGCGCAAGCCTTTTCCGTGGCTTGCGCGATTTGTTTATATTATGTGGTTTAATCCAGCGAAGCTCTGTGCGCCTTTGCAGCGGTCAGGGTGTTCCGCATCAGAATTGCGCGGGTCATCGGCCCGACACCGCCCGGAACCGGCGTGATCGCGGAGGCGATCTCCGCCACCTCGTCATAGCACACATCTCCGACGAGCTTGCCCTCTGCATTGCGGTTCATGCCGACATCAATGACCACCGCGCCGGGCTTGACCATATCCTTCGTTACAAAGCCCGCCCTTCCGACGGCCGCGACCAGAATATCCGCCTGCTTTGTCTGCTCCGCAAGATCCTTCGTGCGGGAGTGGCAGATCGTCACAGTGCCGTTGCGGTGCAGCAGCAGCATGCCCATCGGCTTGCCGACGATGTTGCTTCTGCCGATGACCACACAGTGCTTCCCGCTGACATCAATCTGCATCGCATCGAGCATCTCGATCACACCGGCGGGGGTACAGGGCAGGAACCGGTAGTCGCCGATCATGATTCTGCCGACATTCTCCGGATGGAATGCATCGACATCCTTTTCCGGCGAGATCGCGTGCAGGATTGTCTGCTCGCAGATCTGCTTCGGCAGCGGAAGCTGCACCAGAATGCCGTCTACAGTCTCGTCCGAATTGAGCTTCTCCACAAGCTCCAGCAGCTCTGCCTCGGTGGTCTCCTCCGGCAGCGCATATTCATAGGATGCAAAGCCGCACTCCGCACAGTCCTTTTCCTTATTGGAGACGTAAACGCGGGATGCGGGATTGTTCCCGACCAGCACAACGGCAAGACCGGGCTTTGCGCCGGCAGCCTTCAGCTTTTCAACCTCTGCGCGCACCTCTGCCTTGACATTTGCGGCAATCTTTTTTCCGTCGATGATCTCTGCCATGTTTCCTGTTCCTCCGAATTCATTTATATAGTTATAGTATTTCGCGATTCGCCGGCATCAGCCGGGGCTGTGCTGTGAGCCGTAGGGGGTATTGAGAAATGCCGAGCTGTCGCATTTGACATTCGCGGGCAGATCGACCTCTGTCAGCGCGGTGCAGTCCTCAAAGGCGCCGCTGTCGATCTCCCGGACGCTGTCCGGCAGCGTGATATGCGTGAGCAACGAGCAGCCGGAAAATGCACTCCAGCCGATCTTCCGCACCGTATCCGGAATGACCACATCGGTCAGCGCCGTGCAGTTTTCAAATGCACAGGTGATCTCGCGGATGCCGGGAGAGAGGATCACTTCCTTCAGCCCGGTGCAGTTTGAGAATGCCATAAACAGATACGGGATGCCGCCGCGCACAACTGCTTTGGTCAGGCGCTCGCAGCTCCCGAAGGCGTGGCGCCCGAGCTCGGTGACCTGCTGCGGGATTTCGATTTCCGTCAGCCCCGTGCAGCGGAAAAAGGCGTGCATGCCGATCTTGGTGATATGCTCGGAAAAGCGGATCTCCGTCAGGCTGGGGCAGGCGGCAAAGGCGCCGTCCGGAATCACGGTGATGCCCTCCGGAAGCGTGATCTGCCGGAGCGCGGTGCAGCCGCAGAACAGGCCGGAGCCGATATGGGTGAGGGAGTCCGGCAGCGTGATATCCGTCAGGCTCTCGCAGCCGCGGAAGGCATTGCTGTGAACGGTATGCACCGAATCCGGGAACCGGATCGCCTTGATCTGCTTGCAGTTCAGGAAGGCCTCTGCGCCGATCTCGGTGATTCCGTCCGGAACGGCGACGCTTTCCTCAGTGCCGGTATACCGGATCAGTCTGGTATCTGTGATCTGAAATGCGGATTCCGGCTCACTGCTCCGGTCATAAACGGTGCCGAAAATTTTGAGCTGCGGCATATACTCCCCTCCTCTGTCTGCCGGCTCTGATGCAACAGAACCGGTCTCCGTTCTGATATCTGATAGAAATATTATAGCACACGCGGCGCGCTTTGTCAATGTAAAAACGGCAACGCAAACCGCAATATTGTCCGTTTCGCTTGCATTCGCGGGCGCATTGTGATATAATGAAATCACAGGACAGCAATGGGAAAGGAGCACATATGGCGATTCAGGACTACACAAAGGCACAGAAGCTCGCGGAAAAGCAGTACCGGCAGGCCGTTTCGCGCGGCGCATACCCCTATCTTCCGGTTCTGGAGGATATTCTGCGCCAGAGCGAGGTCGAGGGCAGAATTCCCGTCGGGCAGATCGAAATTCCGATCGCGCTGATTGCGGGAACGGCGAATACCGAGCGCACCTCCGCGTTCGCCTCGAATTTCATGCCGCTGCTGGGCTATGACACCGAATTCGGCAGCAAATGGTCGGCGCTCTGCGATTCCGTCAAGGAGGTCGGCGTCAATGAGCCGATCACCGTGTTTGAATATATGCAGCGATTTTATGTCGCAGAGGGCAACAAGCGCGTCAGCGTCTCAAAATTCAACGGCGCGGTCAGCATCAGCGCCTCAGTCACGCGCATCATCCCGAAGGCGACCGATTCCGACGAATACAAGGTCTATGCGGAATTTCTCGAATTCTATAAGATCGCGGGCATCTATGAGATTCAGATGAGCCAGATCGGCTCCTTCCCGCGGCTGCTGCGCGCGGTTCCGACCGCCGGAACCGTCGATGCACCGGCGGTCTGGGATGAGGAGCTGCGGCGGGATGTCCGGTTTCTGTATGCGGTATTCGAGAGCTATTATCTCAGCCGGAACGGGCAGCGCTTTCCGATCACGACCGGCGACGCATTCCTGCATTTTCTGGAGATTTACGGCTATGAGCAGCTTCACGGGCTGTCCTCGGTCGAGCTGCACCGCATGATCGACCGGGTCTGGGCAGAATTCCGCGTGCTTGCGGACAAAAACCCGAGCTCCCATATTCTGAATCCGACGGAGGATTCCAAGAAGGTCGCGCTGACCAAAATGCTCCCGCTGACCGGAAGCTCGGTGCTGCGCATCGCCTTCCTGTATCCGCGTGACCCGCAGAGCTCCGGCTGGAGCTACAATCACGAGATCGGCAGGCGCACGCTGATCGACACCTTCGGCAGCGCCGTCGATACCCGCGCCTATATCGCCGCAGAGGACGAGGCAGAGGCGACGATCGGACAGGCCATCGCCGACGGCTGCAAGCTCATCTTCACGACCTCGCCGATCTACCATGCGGTCAGCATGCGCTCGGCCGTTGCGCATCCGGAGATCATTTTGCTGAACTGCTCGATGAATACCTCATACAAGCAGCTCCGCACCTATTATCTGCGCATTTACGAGGCAAAGTTCATCACCGGCATGATCGCGGGCTCGATGACCGAAAACGAGCGCGTCGGCTATATCGCGGATTATCCGATTCTCGGCACGCCGGCGGCGATCAGCGCCTTTGCGCTCGGCGTCAAGCTGGTCAATCCGCGGGCAATGGTCTATCTGGACTGGTCCACGCTGGTCGATCACGACCCGGTGGCATTTTTCCGCGCAAAGCAGATCGACCTGATCTCCGACCGCGATATCAATGCGCCGCTTTCGGATGATCAGGGCTTCGGGCTTTACGGCATTTACGGCGGCGTATCCTTCCGGCTGGCGGCGCCGGTCTGGAACTGGGGCAGCCTCTATGCCGATCTGGTGCGCTCGGTGCTGATCGGCGCATGGAAAAACGACAGCAACCGCAATGAGACGCAGGCGCTGAATTATTACTGGGGCATGTCCTCCGGCGCGATCGACGTCGCCTGCTCAAGCCGCCTGCCGAGCGGGACGCAGAAGCTCGTGAAGCTGGTGCAGGAGCAGATGACAAAGGGCGCCTTTGAGCCGTTCAGCGGCATCATCTACGGGCAGGACGGCAAGTGTAAGGTCGAGGCAAATCAGACGCTCACCGCCGAGGAGATCATCCGCGCGGACTGGCTGCCGGACAATGTCGTCGGCAGACTGCCGGAGGTCAGCGAATTGCAGGAGCAGTACCGCGCCTTTGCCAAGTGGCACAGCTTCAAGCGCCCGGAGGAAACGGCGTAAGCAGCTCCAAATCGAATTGAAAAATCGGGGAAGTAATACACATGAAAATCATGGTCATGGCAGATGTGGAATCGGGCTACATCTGGGATCATTATCAGCCGGGGATGCTCCGCGGGATTGATCTCATCATCTCCTGCGGCGACCTGAACCCGCAGTATCTCTCGTTCGTCGAGACCTTTGCAAATGTGCCGCTTTTGTATGTCCACGGGAATCACGATGAAAAATACAAGCGGATTCCGCCGGAGGGCTGCGAGTGCATCGACGACAGAATCTATGTTCACGAGGGCATCCGGATCTTAGGGCTCGGGGGCTCGATGCGCTACCGCCCGGGTGCGCATCAGTATACCGAGGAGGAGATGGAGAGCCGCATCAGGCGCCTGCGCCGGAAGCTCAAACGCAGCGGCGGCTTCGATATCCTTGTGACGCACGCGCCGATGCTCGGCTTTCATGACGGCGACGATCTCTGTCACCGGGGCTTTGCGGCCTTTGAGCCGCTGCTGACGCAGTATCAGCCGCGGTATTTCCTGCACGGGCATATGCACATGAACTACGGCGTCAAAACGCCGCGGGTCTCGCGGTTTCAGCAGACGACCGTTATCAACGCCTACCGCACCTATACCTTCGATTACGAAAACCCGCCGGAGAAATGAAATGCCCCCGCGCCGAATTTTTCAGCGCGGGGGCGAAACAGTTTACGGGTTTGTGTCAATGTAGGTATAGGTGTATGTCTGCTGTGTTCCGATATGATTCACAGTATCAACATAGTTCGGGTGCGTTACCTTGTAGGTATAATAATCTAAGAGCTCCTGTGCATCATCGGTTGTCGGAATGCCATCATGGTCTGCATCCGCGGCCTCCATAACAAACCAGAGCGCTCCTTCGTGGTCAATTCCGTAAAAGCCGTCAACAGTGTATTGTTCTTGAGCAAGCACCTCAACAGCTTCTTCGTATGTATTGGCAGGGATATTCTGGTTGTTCAGCCTGTCTAACATAGCCAAAAGAATCTGAACATCGTCGATTTCGACTGCTCCGTTTCCGTCCAGATCGCCCAGCAGATAGTATATATTGAAAGTGTGTGAATATAACGGAATGGGATAATCAGCAGAACCAGCGGTTGAAAAAACCGGACTAAAATCGGAATGTATGAACTTGCAAACATTAAAATTAGTAATAAATTCATTGAAATTTGTTCCGGTTGCATCTGTCCGTTTCCTTAGCACAACAGTATAGATAACACCGTCATCCGTAACATCTCCGGAGCTATTGGTTCCAGAAGTAGATAATGCAATTATATGATTCGGGAAATTAACGGATGTGCTGGCTACAAGGCCAGATGCCGCATCCCCTTTGCAATAAACAGGTCTTTCAGTTCCTTCTTGGACAACAGGCGTGTAACAATCTGCATTATAGATTAACTGGAAACCGGATCCGGTGTATCCGACATTGTTGTGAATAGACAGAGAAACTGCATAATACTCGTATCCGTCATCCTGAACCAGATAACCCGTTGTAGCCGGGTTTCCGATCTTTACCCCAACACCAATTTCCGTAACCGAAATACTGAAATTCGGATAAGTATCAGTTGCATGCGCTTTTTGTCTATTGATGGATGGAAAGAGAAATACGCATGCAATACCGGTTATGACAGCAAACAGAATTTTCTTCATATTATTCCCTCACTTTCTGTACGGTAGCTGTGCCGTAGTACTCAACATATCGCTCTCCCGAATTGCGGTCTGTTGAATAAACTGTAAATTCGGATGCATTGACTGCATCCTGATAGATTCTGGCAAATGCAGCCTGATCAAGCTCTTGCGATTCAAGCCATTTCTCATAGGGCAAATCGGATTTCTTCGCAAGACCGCACTGGACGTAATACTCTGAGATAGATTGTACCTCTTCAATTGTAATGACTTCTATGCTGTCGCGGGTGCGGTCCTCTTGTGCGTATTCAATGTGATATGAAACTACAAATCCTTTTACACAGGCAAGAAGCTGCTGCTCATAGGGGGTATAGTCAAACGGACGGTATGCCAAAGCATCTGTATAACATTGCAGCGCAAGCTGCGCATCCTCGATGTCAACTTTTCCGTCCATCGTGACATCGCCGAGCTGATACTGCGAGTAATCAACCGGCTCCGCTTCCTCGGCAAAGGCGGTTCCTCCGAGCGCGCAGCAGCCGAGCATTGCCGCGCTGAGGACTGCGAACAGTTTCGTTGTTTTCATAATCGTTCATCCTTTCATAATTTCAGTTTTTGGGTTTATAGCGTGCCTTTTTCCCGTATCAGGTGCATCGGAACCATCTCCCTTCCTGACGCATATCCGCGTTCTTGCCCTTATATGCTTTTTTTGCCCTGTTTTCTTAGCAGTTTTTCTCAGAAAAATAAAACTTTGTATACTTGCACAAATTTCACAG
>JAFUAD010000033.1 GCA_017460835.1 Oscillospiraceae bacterium | reverse complement strand
CGAAACGAATCGAAATCCCGCAGAGACTTAAGGCAACACCGCACAGAGCTGGGGGTGCAGATGCGCAGTCAGATCTTTCGTCAGATTGTATGAAAACGACGCCGCTGGACTGACGCCCAGCAAGGAGTTTTCGTGCAAGATGACGAAAAAGCTGCAAGCAGATGTGCCGCCAAGCCGTCATGCGGGCGTTGTGCGGTGTTGCCTTAATTCGCGCAAAATCAAAAGTTTTTGGTCGAGCTTTTGTCAAAAAGCTCGCGGGGTCGAGGGGCAGCGCCCCTCGTCGCCCGTCGCAACGGGCGAAATACCCCTATCGTTCAGCCCTCGCAAGGGGAGCCCTGCAAAAAACAACCGGCGGATGTTTTTTGCAGGGCGGGGACGCCTGAAGGAGGCGTCCCCATGCGGATTGCTTCGCAATCCGCGGCGTAATAATCAAAATCAAAATGATCCCGAAATCTCAATCTAAATGCAATGAGCCTCCTGTTTCTGATGCAGGAGGCACAGTTTCATATTAAAAAGAAGTATCCGCTGCGAATCTATTTTGAATGGGGGAAACAACCCTGTGAGTTTATTTCAAATAGCTTGACCCGAGGCTTCAGCATCGTTCTGAATGGATTCCCTGACAAAACGGCGCCCCCGGAAACCCGGAGGCGCATCGCATTATAAGCCGAAATCAATTATTTCTGCACCGGAACGAGCTTTTCCTTGCCGCCCATATACGGACGCAGAACTGCCGGGATATTGACCGAGCCGTCCGCCTGATAGTGGTTTTCGAGCAGTGCGATCAGCATTCTCGGCGGCGCAACAACCGTATTGTTCAGCGTGTGGACAAGGTAGGTGCCCTTTTCGCCCTTTGTGCGGATCTTCAGGCGGCGAGCCTGTGCATCGCCGAGATTCGAGCAGGAGCAGACCTCAAAGTATTTCTGCTGGCGCGGGCTCCATGCCTCGATATCGCAGGACTTTACCTTCAGATTCGCAAGGTCGCCCGAGCAGCATTCGAGCTGCCGCACCGGAATCTCCATGCTGCGGAACAGATCGACCGAGAGCTTCCACATCTTATTGTACCAGTCCATGCTGTCCTCCGGCTTGCAGATGACGATCATCTCCTGCTTTTCAAACTGGTGGATGCGGTAAACGCCGCGCTCCTCGAGGCCGTGCGAGCCGATCTCCTTGCGGAAGCAGGGGGAATAAGAGGTCAGGGTCAGCGGGAGCGCGCTCTCGTCCACGATCTGCCCGACGAATCTGCCGATCATCGTGTGCTCGGAGGTGCCGATCAGATAGAGGTCCTCGCCCTCGATCTTATACATCATCGCTTCCATTTCCTCGAAGCTCATGACGCCCTCGACGATGCTTCTGTGCATCATGAACGGCGGGATGAAATAGGTGAAGCCGTGGTCGATCATGAAATCTCTCGCATAGGCAAGAACTGCCTCATGCAGCCGCGCAACATCGCCCATCAGGTAGTAGAAGCCGGTCCCGGCAACTCTGCCTGCGGCATCCTTATCCAGTCCGCAGAAGCTGCTCATGATCTCCGCATGATACGGAATCTCATAATCCGGCACGACCGGCTCGCCGAAGCGCTGCACCTCGACATTTTCGGAGTCATCCTTACCGATCGGAACAGAGGGGTCGATCATCTGCGGGATGCGCTTCATGATCTCGTCGAGCTTTCCCGATGCCTCGTCCATGAAGGTTTCCTTTTCCTTCATGATGACGGCATTCTCCTTGACCTGTGCGCGGATCGCCTCCGCCTCCTCCTTTTTGCCCTCCTTCATGAGTGCGGGAACCTGTGCGGAGAGCTTGTTGCGCTGCGCACGGAGATCCTCGGAGATGTGCTTTGCCTCCATGATCTGTGCATAGAGCTCCGCTGCTTCATCGACGAGCGGGAGCTTGTCATCCTGAAACTTCTTTTTGATGTTTTCCTTGACGGCATCCTTATTGTTAATCAGAAACTTGATATCGAGCATAATTCTTTCTCCTTTATCATTTCACAAGCTGTTCGAGTGCCGCGCGCTTCACGCAGATGCAGAACAGCTCCATCGCCTGCCTGAGCTCCTCCTGAACCGGATAGGTCGGGGCAATGCGGATATTGCTGTCATCGGGGTCATTCTTATAGGGATAAGTCGCGCCCGCGCCGGTCAGCGTAACGCCGCCCTCCTTGCAGAGCTGCACGATGCGCTTTGCGGTGCCCTTCGGGGCATTGAACGAGATAAAGTATCCGCCCTCGGGCTTTGTCCATTCCGCGATGCCGAGCGGCGCGATCTCTTTGTCGAGCATATCGAGCACAATTCTGAATTTCGGTGCGAGTACCTCACGGTGCTTGTTCATGTGGGCGCGCATGCTGTCCGCGTTGCCGAAGAAGCGGACATGGCGCAGCATGTTCAGCTTGTCAAAGCCGATGGTCTGGATGCCGAGAGCCTTTTCGAGCTCGTCGAGATTCTCCCGCGCGGTGTTCATTGCAGCGACGCCTGCGCCGGGGAAGGTGACCTTCGAGGTCGAGACGAACTGATAGAAGATTCCGGTATTGCCGGTCTCCGCGCAGGCGGCATTGATCGTCAGCGGGGTTTTCGGCGTTTCGGTGATGTGGTGGATGCAGTAGGCATTGTCCCAGAAGATGCGGAAATCCTTTGCGGCGGGCTTCAGCGCTGCGAAGGCGCGGACGGTCTCGTCGCTGTAAACGATGCCGGTCGGATTTGCATAAACGGGCACACACCAGATACCCTTGACGGAAGCGTCGCTCTCAACATACTGCTTCACCGCTGCCATATCGGGGCCGGTTTCATCGGTCGGAACCGGGATCATCTTCACGCCGAAGTATTCGGTCAGCGCGAAGTGGCGGTCATATCCGGGAACGGGGCAGAGGAACTTCACCTCGCCCTGCCGGCTCCACGGCTCGCAGCCCGCGATGCCCTTGACATACGCGATCTGGAGACATGCGAACATCAGCTCAAGGCTGGAGTTTCCGCCGACGAACATCTCATCGGGATTCGCGCCGAGGATATCGGCAAAGAGCTTTTTCGCCTCGGTGATGCCGGAGAGCAGGCCGTAATTGCGGCAGTCGTCGCCGCTCTCGGAAAAAGGGTCGGCGTCAGCCGGGAGCGCATTCAGCAGCGGCATGACCAGATCGAGCTGCTCGGGGCCGGGCTTGCCGCGCGCCATATTGAGCTTGAGCTTTTTCGCCCGGAAGGCCTCATAGGCGGCTCCGGTCTCATCCAGAGCGGCGCGGAGCTCCTCCTGCGTATAGGATTGTAACAGCTTTGCATCCATTGGTAATCATCATCCTTTCTGAAATTTGCCGGAAAGATTGTCAAAAAATTCACAATCAAAAATACAATAATCATTATAGCATATTTCCGGACAAAAAGCAAGGTTTTCGCCAAAAAAAGGGCGGACTGCCTTCCGCCGGTTTTTCCGCACAGCCCGAATGAGAAAAAATCCCGTGACCCTTGACAAGCGCCCGTTTCTTTGGTATAATGTAAAAGGAGCAGTAACGCCGTATCAGCCTTGCTGCATCAGATTCAACAGAACATTCTAAAAAAACAGGAGGGTTTCTTCAGATGGGTATTTTCTCCAGAATCAGTGATATTCTCAGAGCGAATATCAACGACATGCTCGACAAAGCGGAGGATCCGGAAAAGCTGGTCAAGCAGATCATCGCAGACATGCAGAAAGAGCTGACCAAATCGACACAGGCACTGGGTAAGGCAGTCGCCAGCGAGAGAATGGTCGAAAAGCAGTACCGCAATGCATGCGCCGTTTCCGCCAGCTGGGAATCCCGTGCAAAGGCTGCCCTGAAGGCGGGCGACGCCGAGCTTGCAAAGAAAGCACTCGCCAGCAAGGTCAAGGCCGACGAGGATGTCGCAAATTACCGCGAAATGTATGAGACCATCTCGAACCAGACCGAGGCGATCCGCTCACAGGTCGAGGTGCTCAAGTCCAAGATGCAGGAGGCAAAGTCCCGCGAGGCAATGCTGATCGCACGTTCCCAGATGGCCGATACCACGAAGGAGCTCGCAAAGTCCCTCGGCGGCATCGACACCAAGAGCAGCTTCGATAAGCTCTCCAGAATGGAGGAGAAGATCGAGCGGAAGGAAGCAGAAGCAGCCGCATTTACCGAGATCTTCGGCGCACAGAAGCCTGAGGAGGCCGCAACCTTTGAGGAGCTCGAGCGCAATGCGAAGGTTGACTCCGAGCTGGAGCGCCTGATGGCGGAAATGGGCATGGCTCCGTCCTCTGCGGCAGACGCTGCTGCGGTCAATGATGAGCTTGCCGCCGCAATCAATGCACTCGAAGCACCGGCAGCAGAGACCCCGGCACCGGGCGTCTGATGCCAAATAACCGGGAATACAGCGAAACACTTGCGGCACAGTCTCACGGCACCGTGAGGCTGTGCCTTTTTCCGGCGGCCGCCCGTGACGGCTGCCGGCGATAAGGAGGCTATGTCATGGCAAGAAGACGCAGAGTCCGCTGGGACCGCCTGACGGTTGCGGCCGTCCTGCTGATTATTCTGATTTTCCTCTTTGGGTCCTGTGTGCAGCGATGCTCCGACCGCAGCGAGGAGAGCAGCGCCGCGGAAAAGCCCGCCGGGCAGTCTGCCGAAAGCAGCGGCTCCGATCCGGCTGAGCAGCCCGCTGCCTCTACCTCCACCTCAGCCTCGATCGTCAACCTGCCGATGGTCGTGACGGAGCAGAATCCCGCAGAGTCCGTGCCGATCGTGACAGAGGCCACGACGACCGCTGCCGAGCCCGCCGGAACGGTTCTGCCGGAGAATTACAAGGCGGTTTCCCTCTCCAATGACGCAATCCATACGGGCAATCTGATTCTGGTCAATCAGGATAATCCGTGTACGCTCAAAAAGGACGAGCTCGATCTGGAGCAGGTGAGCGCGGCTGCGGACAAGCCCGATACCTATGAGATCTCCTACCCCGGGCACACCTTCGTGAACAGCGGTGCGCTCGCCAAATTCAACCGGCTGATGCGGGCGTATTATTCCGCGACCGGCAATAAGGAGATCATGTTCAATTACGGCTGGCTGGAGGTCGGAAAGGAAAAGAGCAATCCGGAATCCGCCTCGGCACTGGATATTCAGCTCCATGTCAAGCGCAGCGACGGCGGGTATGAGTATGTCACGAACAAGAATCCGTATGCATGGATTTTTGAGCATATGGCAAGCTACGGCTTTGTCCTGCGGTATCCGGACGATAAGGCGGATATCACGGGGGAGCGCGGCGGCTATACCGCGATCCGCTATGTCGGCGTGCCGCATGCCGCTTATATGAAGGATCACGACCTCTGCCTTGAGGAGTATCTCGCGGCGCTCAAGGGCGCATATACCTTCGGGCAGGGAATGCTGGAATACAGCACGCCGGAATCGACCTATCACATTTATTATTTCCCGGCGAGCAAAACCGGTACAACCGAGGTCCCGGTTCCGAAAACCGGCTCCTACGAGATTTCCGGAAACAACACGGACGGATTTATCGTCACGACCATCATCGGATGACCGTCCGCCACGCCTTTCAGTGAAAAAAAGGGGGTGCCTGCGATGCAAGAACCTGCACAGAAGCCGAAAAAGAGAAATCTGCTCCGGCGTATGCGCGACTGGCTGCATCGGGGGCGCCCCCGCCGTTCTGCCCCGGTGCAGTCGCTGGTGATTCTGCCGCGGCAGGCCGCACTGTTTTCGGGGCGGCTGATGCTCTCGCTGCCGCAGGATTTCCGCCCCCTGCGCGCAAAGGATGATTCCGCGCAGTTCTTCGGCAAAACAAGCGGGCTGCACCTGACGGCCATGCAGCTTCCCTTCAGCCGCCGCCTGCACAGCCTCAGCATCCCCGATATCCAGGAGGCGTTCCGGCAGATCGTTCCGCCGGAATCGGTCTCTGCCGTGAAAAAGGATTTCCTCCGGCACTCGCAGGCATTGACAGCAGAATGGAACGGCAGCCGGAGAACCGGAAACAAAAAAACCGTCCTCCGCCTGATTCAGGTGCGGAACACGGTTTTTCTGCTGCTGTTTGAGAATATTACGCCCGAAAACGAGTCTTATGTCGCGCCGATGATCTTTGCGGCATCAGTATCCGTCTGATTTCAGCGCATCGGCGAGGGAATCGTCGTGCTCGATCCAGTCGGCGGTCTGCATGATGTCATAGTGGCCGTCGTCCTGCCGGATGACGACCTGTTCGATGCCGGCATTGAGGATGACCCGCTTGCACATCGAGCAGGGCTCGACGGCGCCGTCGAGCTGATTGGTTTTGGCATCGTGGCAGGCGAGGTAGAGGGTCGCGCCGAGCAGATCGGCACGGCTCGCGCTGATGATCGCGTTCATTTCCGCATGGACGCTGCGGCAGAGCTCATAGCGCTGTCCCCGCGGCACCTGCATCCGCTCGCGGTAGCAGAAGTCGAGGTCGCTGCAATTCTGCCGCCCGCGCGGGGCACCGTTATAGCCGGTTGAGATGATCTCGTCGTTTTTGACGATGATTGCACCGAACTTCCGGCGCAGGCATGTGCTGCGCGCACAGACCGCCTCCGCGATGTCTAAGTAGTAATTGGTTTTGTCCCTGCGCTCCATTCCGAACGCCCCCTTTTTCATTTTTCTTCATTATAGCAGATTTCTGTGCATATTGCAAGAGCTATTCGTGAAATTGCGGTTTCCGGCCGGCAGTGCCGGCCTCCATTTTGCTTTGCACCATAATAAGCTGAGGCGGCTTCTTTTCTCAGCCGAATATGTGGGCACGCTTTCGCGTGCACGCGAATTGAACTGCTCCTCTCTGTTCCATCCAATTAAAATGGTGTGGAACCAGAGAGGGGTGAGTTAAGGAAGGAGAGTCTGAGAGGGAACCTTAAGAGAGGGGAGAGAATAAGCGAACGGAGTGAGCGCTCTCGCCCCTCTCTTGTGGTTCCCTCTCAGGATTGCGCCCGGCGAAAAAATATGTCGGACAACCCGGTGAAAAAACCGGAATAACATAAAGGCAACACCGCACA
>JAFUAD010000008.1 GCA_017460835.1 Oscillospiraceae bacterium | reverse complement strand
CTCCTTCCTTAACTCGCCCCTCTCTAGTTCCAAAATCTTAAAGTGTAGGAACAGAGAGGAGTAGGTAAGGAAAGAGGGAGCGCATGTTTGCGAAGCAAACTGCGCAGTTTCGCAAAGCGAAACGTGCGCGAGGGGGAGAACCTTAGGGAGAGGGGAGACCGGCGCGAAGCGATGACTTCCCTCTCCCTGTGGTTCTTCCCCTCGCATTCGCGCCCCTGCGCCCAGTCAAAGGTTATTTCGGACAATACATTGAAGAAAAACGAACAAAAATGAACAGCTTAACACATCCCCTAGCACTGTGCGTATTATTTTGCGATCTTCATAATTTATTCACAGAACGTTCATATTTCGATCTGCAAAATATAGTATACTATATACTGTATAATTATATACCATTCTGTATCCGGGCATACAGAGCATATAAATCAGACAAAACAACGGAGGGATGAACCGCTATGGCAATGGAAAAAATACTGATCGTAGACGACGACCCGAATATCTGTGAGGTGCTCCGCACCATTCTGGTGAAGGAGGGCTACTCCGCCGTCACCGCAAACGACGGCGAGGACGCCCTGACCAAATTCACCGCCGCACACCCCGACCTCGTCCTGCTCGATGTCATGATGCCGGGCATGAACGGCTATCAGGTCATGCGCGAAATTCAGAAGAAATCCGCCGTGCCGGTGATCCTCGTTACGGCCAAATCCGAACCGAACGACGAAGCGCTCGGGCTCGATCTCGGCGCCGAGGACTACATCACCAAGCCGATCGACAAAACCTCTCTGCTCGCCCGCATCCGTGCGCGCCTGCGCAAGAGCGGCCAGCCGCAGCCGGATCAGTCCTCCCGCCGCGGCAGGGTCGATTACGACAAGCTCACCGTCGATATGGACGGCTATGTCCTGCGCGTCAACGGCAAGGTCATCGAGACCCCGCCGAAGGAGCTGGAGCTGCTCTATTGCCTCGCCTCCAACCCCAACCATGTCTATACCAGAGACCAGCTTCTCGATGAGGTCTGGGGCTTTGAATATTACGGCGATTCCCGCACCATCGACGTCCACATCAAGCGCCTGCGCGAAAAATTGGAGGGTGTCTCCGATCAGTGGGAGCTGCGCACCGTCTGGGGCGTCGGCTATAAATTCGCCGTTCCCGATCAGGCGGAATAATCCGCATGCTGAAAAGTATTTACAGCCGCATCTTCTTCCTCTGCACCTTTATCCTGATGTTCGCCTGCGCACTGACCGGACTGATCGTCGTGCTCTATGCGAATCATCTGCACGAGGAGGAGGCCTATACCTCGGTGGACAACACCGCCCGGAGCATTCTGATGCAGGTGAAGGAGCTGTATGCCGATGCGGACGGCTTCCCGGAGGATGCGGTCAATGCAGAGCTGGAGGCGCACACGCTCAATGACAATATCGACAGCTATATTTTTAATTCCGAGGGCATCCGCGTCGCATGCTCCGATTACGGTGCTGCGGCGATCTCGCTGAGCGGTGCGATGCGCGAATCCGCTGCCGACAAGCCCTATTACACTACAGGCGGCGCGATCGGCAATTTCTCGGAGCCGACCGCGACTTATGTCGAGCGCTTTGAGCTCGGCGCCGAGCCGTATTATCTGATGATGCTGGTTCCGGTGTCGTATCTCAGCGATTTTTCCTCGTCGCTGATCGTTGTGCTGATTGTTGTGGTGCTTGTGACCGGCGTGCTCGGCGCGATTCTGTTTTATCTGAATACGATGCAGCTTCTCAAGCCGGTTCTGAATATCACACATGCCGCAGAAGCCTATGCAAAGGGCGATTTCTCTGCGCGGCTCAATGAAAGCGGCGATTCCGAGCTCGATTACCTCGCGACGACCATGAACCGCATGGCGGATTTCATCGACCGGAACGAGCGCAGCCGGAAGCGGTTTATCTCCGATATCTCCCACGAGCTGAAAACGCCGATGACCACGATCGGCGGATTTGTGGATAACATTTTAGACGGGACGATCCCGCCGGAAAAGGAAAAGCACTATCTCAAAATTGTATCCTCCGAGGTGCAGCGCATGAGCCGCATGGTGCATTCGATGCTGAACATCTCGCGCTTTGAGGAGGGCACGATGTCCCCGAAGTTCGAGCGCTGCGATCTGACGCATCTGCTGATCAAAACGCTGCTGCTCTTTGAGAAGAAGATCGACGCAAAGGGGCTTTCCGTCGAGGGGCTTGAGGAGTGCCCGCGCACCGTCGCGGAGGCCGACAAGGATCTGATGCAGCAGGTGTTCTACAATCTCTCGGAGAACGCGATCAAGTTCGTCGATCAGGGCGGAACGCTCTCGCTTGCGGTCGATTCGGACGAAAAGCAGGCGCATGTTCATATCCGCAACTCCGGCGAGGGACTGACCGAGGACGAGATCTCGCATGTGTTCGAGCGGTTTTATAAAACGGATGAATCCCGCGGAAAGGATACCACCGGCGTCGGGCTGGGGCTCTCCATTGTCAGCCGGATCATGGTGCTGCACGGCGGCACTGTGACCGTCACGAGCGTGAAGGGCGAGTACACCGAATTCACCGTCAGCCTGCCGCTGACGCAGCCGGAATCGAAAAAGAAGCAGCCGGAGGAATCCGGCGGAGCTGACGGGAACAGAAAAAAGGAGAAACAGAAATGATTTGCAATCACTGCGGCGCAGAGCTGCCGGAGGACGGCATCTGTCCGGTCTGCGGCGGAGAACCGGTCACGGCGGTCTTTCATCCAAAGGGCGGGACGCCGGATGCTCCGGAGCAGCAAGAGTCTCCTGCGGCGCGCAGTCTGCCGGAGCAGGAGGACGGGCAGGCTGCTGCCCCCGATGAACCGGCCTTGCCCGATGAACAGGAGGAGACGGCAGAGCCCGCTCCGGAGGAGCAGAAGCCGGGCATCCTGCACAGGCTCAAAGAGCTGCTGCTCGGCAGAAAGCTCGTTTTGCCGGCGATTTTGCTGATGCTCATTCTCGCTGTCGGCATTGCCGCCGCTGCGCGGTATGCCAAGCATTCCCAGAGCGCCTCGTCCGCACAGGTCGAGCGCGGCACGATGAACCGCGTGCTCGAAACGCTGCTGCCCGATTACGGCGCCGTTCCGACGGATGTTCCGCTCTATGCCGCGGATGCCGCCGGTGTGATCGCCGCGTATATCCCCGCAGAGGATGAAATGGTGCTGTGCCGGATCGCCGGCAAGGACCTGATCGCGGAGCATTATGAGATTTCGGAGGCGGGTGAGGTCTCCTGCACCGACACGCAGACCTTCCCGGATATCTTCGCAGCCGCGTATGCATCCGCAGAGCAGGCGGCGGTCATCCGCGCCGAGCAGAAGGGCATTACGGTGGACGGGCAGCTTCTGATGGAGCTGAAATCCGCACCCGCCGAGAGCATTTCGATCGCGGTGATCCGCCTGCGCGAGAAAAGCCGCTCATGGGAGCTCTCGTCCTTTGAAATCCGCGATTTTACTGCATTCCGCAGCGAGATCACGGTTCCGGAGGCGGCGAGAAAGATCGAGCTGCCCGATCTGACGGGCATGACATGGGAGGAGGCCTCGAACCGCGTCGAGCGGCTCGGGCTCACCGCCGAGCAGGAGCTCGCGGAGCATGAGGGAACCGAGCGCGGAACGGTCTTTGCACAGTCGCCGCAGGCCGGCGCCATGCTGACGCAGGGCAATGCGGTCTATCTCTCCGTTGCCGCAGACGGCTTCCTGTTCCGCTATACACCGCCGGAGCAGGCCGCCGGCAGCTTTACCGTCATCCTCTACAACAACAACGGAACAGAGCTCGCGCGCGGAAAATGGAGCAGCACGGACGGTACATTGCCGGTCCCCTGCTTTGTCGCGGGGCTGAAGCACACGGAAACCGCGGAGTTTCAGGCGGTTCTCTGCAATGACGAAAACGGCGAAACTGCGGCGCTCGGAACCTATGTGACCGGCGCGGATGCCTCAGCGGAGGCAGATGCCGATACGCTGCAATTTGCGTTTGCGCATATCGGCGGGCTGCGGCAGGAGACGGAAACCACCGCGCCGCCGGAGCAGTCTCAGCCGGATGAACCCGCAGAGACCCCGGAATGGAAGCGCCTGTACCGTGCCTATCTCGAGGACGGGCTCGCGGGCGGCTTTTCGCAGTATCACCAGAGCTCCTTCAACTGCACGCTTGTGTATCTCGATGACGACGACATTCCCGAAATGATCGTCGGCGCGGTCGAGGATAACCGCCGGATCTCGTGGATCTGCTCGGTTTCCGAGGGCGCGGTTCACGAGAGCGGAAAGCTCGGCGGCAGCTTCCGCTATCTTGAGCGCGAAAACCGCATTTTCTCCGAAACGCGCACCGGCTATTATGCCGGCCACCTGATCCAGACGCTTGAGCAGGGCGAGCTGAAAACCCTGCAAAGCTTCGAGGAGCGCTGGAGCAAGGCGGATGACTATTCCTATAAAATGGACGCGAGAACCGTTGACAGAGCGGAGTACACCGAAGCCCTGCAAAAGGCCTTTACCGATCCCGGCGGGACGGAATGGAACTATGCGGGCTCCGGCTGGACGCTGACAGAGCAGAATATGGAGAACCATTTGAGCTGAAAGGAGGCTGCCGCATGACAGACGAAGAACTGCGGGAGCTGCTCGGTACGGAGCCCGTGCGGGAGCATGCGGTTCCGGAGGCAGCGCCGCCGGTATCGGTTCCGCCGCTGCCTGTGCAGCAGGAGGAGGCTGCCGCTGTGCCGGAACGCCCGGTATCACAGGAAGCTGCGGAGCAGCCGGGATTGCCTGTATCGCAGAATATCCCCCAGCCGGCTCCGGAAGCCGCGCCGGGCATGCTGCTGACCGCAGGGGCGGAAACGGAGGCGGAGGAGCCCCTCAGAGAGCCGCGCTATATCTGGCTGAAAATCCTGACGGTGCTGGTTGTGCTGATGTTTCTTGCCTTTTCCGTGCTGTGCATTGTGCGGGATATTCAGGGCGGCACAACCTCCGGCGGGGGATATGTCGCGGGCAATGTCGTGCATGTCGAATTGACACAGCATGACAAGCCGAAGACCGATGAAACCAAAACCGACGAAAACGGCAGATATTCCTATGCCGGCATCGCGGAGACCGTCATGCCGAGCATTGTCGAGATTTATACCTATTCCGAGGGGTCGCTTGCGGGCTCCGGCTCCGGCATCATTCTCACGCAGGACGGCTATATCGCGACGAATTCCCATGTCGTCAACGGCGCGAGCAGCCTCAGCGTCAAGCTGTTTGACAGCGATCAGGATGACAAGAGCTACCCCGCGCAGATCATCGGCCACGACTCGAAAACCGACCTCGCGGTCATCAAGATCGCGCTGACGGGGCTCAAGCCCGCAACGCTCGGCGACTCCGATCAGGTGCAGCTCGGCGAGGCGGTCTGTGCGCTCGGAAACCCTGCGGGGCTGAGCGGGTCGATCACGACCGGCATCATCTCCGGCATGAACCGGAAAGTCCGCGCCAGCTCGTCAAATTATGAGATGGACTGTCTCCAGACCGATGCGGCGATCAGTCCGGGCAATTCCGGCGGCGCGCTCGTCAATCTGTACGGGCAGGTCATCGGGATCACCTCCTCGAAGTACAGCGCGAGCTTCCTGACCGGCGGCGCCTATGAGGGCTTGGGCTTTGCAATCACGATCAACGAGGCCATGCCGATTCTCAAGGAACTCATGGAGAAGGGCTATATCAGCGGCAGAGTCCGTGTCGGCATATCCTTCCTCGACCATAAAAGCGCGATGCAGCAGGCGGAAACCGACGGCATCACGCTGCCCGACGCGGTGAAGGATCACGGGATTCTCGTGATGAACATTGACGAGGACTCTGACCTGAACAACACGCCGATCAAGGTCGGCGACTGGATTCTCACGATGAACGGGAAGGAGATCACGGATTACGACGATGTGAAGGCGGCGCTGAACGGCGCTGCGGCGGGTGACCGCGTACACTGCCGCTGCGGGCGCGTGCAGGAGGACGGCACGCTCAAAACCTTTGAGATTGACTTCCGGCTTCTGGAGGATCAGTCCGGCGATTACTGACTTCTGCGGGCGGGCCGGCAGTGCCGGCCTCCATTTTGGCTTCGCGGGTTTCTTGGCATATCCGCCCAATCTCAATCAGGACGCAGCACAGGAGTGTGCTGCTCTTTAGGTTTATGCTCCCACGATTCACATACGGGTAATCCCGCGGCTGCACGCTCAAGCGTGCCCACATATTCGGCTGAGAAAAAACACTCTGCTCCGCTCATTATGGTGCGAAGCGAATTGCCAGCGCGGGCTCCGCGCCCGGCAGTGCCGGCTGCCGATACAGCAAAGCGCCGTCTGAGCGAATTCTTCTGTATAGACATTTTTCGCGCTTGTTGGCTATGGGTTGTTTCTTTGTGTATTTTGATTTTGGATTCTTCACCAATTTGTCCGAAAACATCTTTGAGTGGGCGCAGGGGCGCAAACCTGAGAGGGAACCACAAGAGAGGGGAGAGAGCGCGAACTGCGTTCGCTTATTCTCTCCCCTCTCTTAAGGTTCCCTCTCAGACTCTCCTTCCTTAACTCTCCCCTCTCTAGTTCCAGAAACATAAAGTGTAGGAACAGAGAGGAGTAGGTAAGGAAAGAGGGAGCGCGAGGGGGAGAACCTTAGGGAGAGGGGAGACCGGCGCGAAGCGACGACTTCCCTCTCCCTGTGGTTCTTCCCCTCGCATTCGCGCCCCTGCGCCCAATAAAAGGTTACTACGGACAAATCGGTGAAGAAAAATGGGCAAAAGAAAGAAGAAAAGATGCGTGCAAAATGTGAGCGCCTACTGCGCAATTTTTGTGCATATCTCTGAATTGTGTGAAAAGATGAAGAAAACGCTTGATTTTTTTCCGAAACATGGTACAATAGATTTAGCACTCGGAGATATTGAGTGCTAAGAGCTGCGCGCAGCGAGTGCTAACACAGTCTGTATCCCCGCGCGTAGGCATATGCATAGAACAGGAGGAGTCTATTATGACAATCAAACCCTTGGCTGACAGAGTTGTCATTCGGATGACCGAAGCAGAGGAAACCACAAAGGGCGGGATCATCCTCACCGCTTCCGCACAGGAAAAGCCGCAGGTTGCAGAGGTCGTTGCAGTCGGCCCCGGCGGCGTCGTGGAGGGCAAGGAGATCACCATGCATGTGAAGGTCGGCGATAAGGTTCTGCTCAGCAAATACGCCGGAACAGAGGTCAAGCTCGACGGCGATACATTCACTATTGTCAAGCAGTCCGATATTCTCGCAATCGTCGAGTAAGCCGGAAACCGGCATTCACTTTCTGAAAGGAGCATATGAATCATGGCAAAGGATCTGAAATACGGAGAGGACGCCAGAAAGGCGCTTCAGGCAGGTATCGACAAGCTGGCGGATACCGTCAAGATCACCCTCGGCCCGAAGGGCAGAAATGTCGTCCTCGATAAGAAATTCGGCGCACCGCTCATCACCAACGACGGCGTGACCATCGCAAAGGAAATCGAGCTGGATGACCCCTTCGAGAACATGGGCGCACAGCTCGTCAAGGAGGTCTCCGTCAAGACCAATGACGCAGCCGGCGACGGCACCACGACCGCGACTTTGCTCGCACAGGCGATCGTCCGCGAGGGCATGAAGAACATCGCGGCAGGCGCAAACCCGATGATCCTGAAGAAGGGTCTGGATAAGGCAGTCGCTGCGGCGATCGAGACCGTCAAGGCAAACTCCAAGGCGGTTGACGGCAGCGCGGATATCGCAAGAGTTGCGACGATTTCCTCCGCCGACGAGAAGATCGGCGAGCTGATCGCCGAGGCAATGGAAAAGGTCTCGAAGGACGGCGTCATTACGATCGAGGAATCCAAGACTGCTGAGACGACCAGCGATGTCGTGGAGGGCATGCAGTTCGACCGCGGCTATGTCAGCCCGTATATGGTCACCGATACCGATAAGATGGTAGCGGTTTATGATGACGCATTCCTGCTCATCACCGACAAGAAGATTTCCAATATTCAGGAGATTCTGCCGCTGCTCGAGCAGATCGTCCAGAGCGGCAAGCGCCTTGTCATCATCGCAGAGGATGTTGAGGGCGAGGCTCTGACTACGCTGATTCTCAACAATCTGCGCGGCACATTCAAGTGCGCTGCGATCAAGGCACCGGGCTTCGGCGACCGCCGCAAGGAGATGCTGAAGGATATCGCGACCCTGACAGGCGGCGAGGTCATCACCTCCGATCTCGGCCTTGAGCTCAAGGATACCGGCCTCGATCAGCTCGGCAGAGCGCGTCAGGTTGTCATTTCTAAGGAAAACACGATTATTGTGGACGGCGCGGGCGATTCCGCTGCAATTCAGGCAAGAGTTGCACAGATCCGCGCAGAGATCGAGAACTCGACCTCCGACTTCGACCGCGAGAAGCTCCAGGAGCGTCTGGCGAAGCTGGTCGGCGGCGTTGCCGTCATCAAGGTCGGCGCACCGACTGAGATCGAGATGAAGGAGAAGAAGCTCCGCGTTGAGGATGCGCTCGCTGCAACGAAGGCTGCTGTCGAGGAAGGCATCGTCGCAGGCGGCGGCGTGGCGCTGCTGAATGCAGCACAGTCCGTGCAGGCGCTTGTCGATACGCTGGAGGGCGATGAAAAGACCGGTGCTGCGATTATTCTCCGCGCACTGGAGGAGCCGATCCGCCAGATCGCTGCCAATGCGGGTCTGGAGGGCTCGGTCATCATCGAGAACATCCGCCGCGAGGGCAAGAACGGCTACGGCTTCAATGCCTACACCGAGGAGTATGTGGATATGATCCCTGCCGGTATCGTGGACCCGACAAAGGTGACACGCTCCGCGCTGGAGAATGCGGCTTCCGTCGCGGCAATGGTGCTGACGACCGAGAGCCTTGTGACAGACATCAAGGAGCCGGCTCCGGCTGCCCCTGCAATGCCTGCCGGCGGCATGGATTACTGATTTCTGAATCAGAACGGGCGCTGTCCTTCGGGGCAGCGTCCCTTTTTTATTCAAAAGCGGAAATAGCTGCGATATTTTTTCACAGAATGCAACCTTTCCCGCAGAAAAGCTGTCATAATAGTCAGAGGGATATCCCGAAAGGAGCTGAGAACATGAAGGACGACGAGATTCTCGCGCTGCTGGAGCAGAGGGACGAGGGCGCAATCCGTGCGCTGAAGACACAATACGGCGCGCTCTGCACAAGCATCGCCCTGCATATTCTCGGCGATCAGCAGGACGCCGAGGAGTGCGTCAGCGATATGCTGTTCCGGGTCTGGAATGCGGTTCCGCCGGAGCAGCCCGAAAAGCTCTCTGCATACTGTGCTGCCCTGACGCGCAATCTCGCGCTGAACCGCTATCATGCGCAGAATGCGCAGCGGCGCGGCGGCGGGCAGACCCCCGTCGTTTTGGAGGAATTGCAGGAATGCATCCCCGCGGGGAACGACACCGAGCAGGTGATCGGCAAGATTGCCCTTTCCGATGCCCTTGCGCGGTTTCTGCGCGGGCAGTCCGCGAAGGCGCGGCGGGTCTTTCTGCTGCGGTATTTTTCCATGCAGCCGGTCGCGCAGATCGCAGAGGAGCTGAACCTGAAGGAAAACACGGTCAAGAGCATCCTGAAGCGAACCCGTGATGCGCTCCGTGCTTCCCTCGAAAAGGAGGAATTATTATGACAGACCGGGAACTTCTGGATGCGATCGGGATGCTCCCGCAGGATATGATCGCGGAGGCGCTTCCGAAGCAGGAGCATGCCCCCTTGCCGGCAGATGACAGCGCGCCGGCTGTGAACAAAATCCAAAAGAACAAAGGAAATCCGAATATCGCGCTGCGGCTCGGCGCGGCGGTTGCAGCATTCTGCTTCCTCGCGAGCGGCGCGGTCGTGTACGGCGTGATCCGCATGCAGAGAAGCGGCAGCGCGCAGGCTTCGCTTGCAGATTCGCTCTCGGAGCAGACGCAGCACCGATATGTCACGATGATGCAGGAATACTACACATCATGCAGCGGAACGCCCTGCACCTACGATTTTTCCGGCATGGGCGCCGATCTCAGCGAGACATGGGAGGCCGGCAATTATACGCTGACGATGACCGCGATCGCAGGCGATGCTTTCCAGCTCTATTATTTCTATGATATTACGCTGAAGGACGGCGCGGAATGGGGCGAGGTCATGCCGATGCTGCATGTTTCTGCGGATTATTCTGATGAACGAACCGGCTTCCCCTTCGGAAACTGGGGCAAAAATCTCTCTGACAAGAACAGAATGCTCTCAGAGGAGGAGGGCGTCCGGCATATGGCGGGCGTATTGCAGGATCTGATGGGATTCGGCTTTCAGGAGGCGGAGATTCATGCGCATGTCTCGGAATCCGAATTCAGCGGAGAGACGGGCGATACCCGCGAAATTGCGTGCGATTTCATCACAGCGCCGCACTATACCGATGTCTATGACCCGGAGGGCAGGCTGACCGTCAGCGGCTATCCGCTCCGGAGAGCCGCCGCAACACGGCTCGGCGTCTATTTCACCGAATCGGATGTGAACGCATACGATTACGGTACGGCATTGATCCGGTTCGATGACCGGCTTTCTCCGGACCGTGCGTTTGCCGTCCCGGAGGAATGCGAAGCATGGCAGCTCACGCAGATTCCGTCGCCCGTTTCCGACACGGTCAGGCCGCTCGGCGCGCCGCGGATTCAGGACGGTATCATGCGGCATATTGCGGATGAGCAGAGCGGCGAAAGCATGACGGTGCTGCTGCTGCCCTATGCCGAGCCGCTGACCGAAGCCGAATTCCTGAACGGCTATCTCAGTGTCAACGGATGCAGAATTGCGCTCGGCAGTCCCCTGCCGGATTTCACCGCTGAGAATCCGCAGGATACACCGAATGCGGAGGATACGCAGAACTATGTCACGCTGATGCAGGAATACTATTCAACGAAGAAAATGAACGGTGAACCCTGCAATTTCGATTTCACCGGAATGGGCACGGATTATGAGGAATCTCTGTGGCATCCTGACTGCGGAGGCTATACGATCCGGCTTCGCGCCTTTGCGGGCGATGCCTTTACGCTGCACTGCTTCTATGATGTGATTCCGGATGACCAGGATACTTGGAAGGAGAAGGACCCGGAAAGTTTGTTATGGACGCTTCATCCTTCAATCGGACTCAACGTGATCGGCGCAGACGGCAGTTTTCTGACAGTTGACTCGCTGACACACCAGGAATTGCTTGAAATCGAAACCGCCGCAGACGGTACCGTGATCCTGCATGAACATATTGCCGTTGTTTCCGGGGACGGCACGCCGTTCACCGGCGCCTCTGCAAAGCTGGTCGCCGGGTCGTCGATTATTATGTCCCGCGATATCGCCGTCAGATCTGAGGTGGTTCCGCTTAAATATCTGACCGAAGCGCCGCAGTTTTATGAGGGCGCGGACCCCGTACAGCCCGGTTCGGCGGTGCAGTTTGCGGTCACGCCGCTCGGCGCATACGGCATGTGCCCGGAGGAGGGCGTCTCAGACAGCGGGTTCTATTCCTTCCGCGCAGAATATACCGGCGGCGAAACCGCTGCGGTTACCTCCTGCGTCATGGCGGCCGGCGAATCGTATTCGGCCTATGTGTTCGATCTGCCGCAGAATCTTGAGGATTTGACCTCGCTGACACTCGGGCAGATCGTGATTTCCATGAAACCCGAATGATATGAATTTGACCCCCGCCCTGTGTGTTCGGATCACAGAGCGGGGGCCTTTTTATTGCGTATTTTTGATTCCGGCTTTTTCGCGGATGATATCAATGCATTCGAGCGGCTTTTCAATCGGAATATTTTGAATGATACGGTTTACGCAGCCGAAATTATCATAAAAATGAATCTCAAACAATCCGGTCTTGCCGATCAGAACCTGATTGATATTCCGCCAGTCGATCGTATAGGAGCTGATGCGGCTGAGGAGCTTTTTTTCGACACAGTAAAGACGAATTCCGCCGGACAGAATTTCAATCCGGATACTGTCATAAACGGATTTGTTTCTGTAAAACTCAACAATTCCGACAGAATGCAGAGCCCCGAATCCGAAGGATGCCCATGCGGCCGCAATATATCCGTCCCGATCGCGCAAGGGCGCATCATCTGCTTTGTTATAAAATATAAATCCCAGAACCAGCCAAAGAAGGGTCAGTACAATCCAGCCCACCGGTACCTGACGCCGCTGGGCTGCCCACTTCTGATCCAGATAAAATGTCGGATTCCGCGGCGTGACTGCGGTCTGCGGCTGAGGCTGCGGATAGGCAGGTATCGGGGGAGCCGGCGAGACAGCTTGTATGAACTGTGGCGGCTGTGCGGGCTGAGCGGGCAGGCTTTCCGGTTCAGCCGGGGGGAGCATGACCCCGCATTCATTGCAGAATTTCATGCCTGCCTGATATTCTCTGCCGCAATTTACGCAAAACGGCATAACTGGCCTCTTGTATCAATGGATTCCGATTTTAGAACGAATGATATCGGAACAAGTATATGGGTCTTCAATTGCTAAGCGGGCTGTTTTGATTGTTTGCGTGTAAGCATCCCGGTATTTTATTACAATATCGCTGATTTTGAATACGGTCTTGACCTCGGCATAAACGATATCCTGCCATGCTAACCGGACGGATTTGAATGAAAAATACATCTGGTAATTGAGATTGATTCCGGTGCTGTATACCTCAACCCTTGACTGTTCAACCCCGCTCTTCTGAACAAAATACATGATTACAGAATAGACTTCGGCAATCAGCATAATGATAAAACATGTTCGGAGGAGTTTATAAAAGCTGAGATCATCGGCAGACTGTGAATACCGTCGGCTGTATTTTTCCAGATCCTCAATCTGGCTTTGAAAAACTCCGATCAGGATAATGTCCATGATGATATTGATAACCCAGAGGATTGTGACGGTCTGTTTCTTGCTGAGCAATACCGGTGAGATCGGAAATACGACCGGCTTTGACAAATCAGCATTTTTTGCTGCTCCTGAGCGGGTATCCGCTTCCCACGGCTTGCTGCCGCCGGATTGCTGCTGTGAGACCGGCGGCGGTGCAGGAGCGTAAGCGTTTTGCGCCGGCTGCTGCCGGTTCGGTGCAGGGGTGTAAGCGCTTTGCGTCGGCTGCTGTTGATTCTGTGCGGGAGCGTAAGCGTTTTGCACCGGCTGCTGCTGATTCTGTGCGGGAGCGTAAGCGCTTTGCACCGGCTGTTGTTGATTCGGTACGGGCTGTGCATTCTGTGAGGATCGGAAATCCTGCTGCGGGGCAGGCAGCAATGCTCCGCATCGGTTGCAGAATTTTTCACCCATATGGTATTCTCTGCCGCAATTTACGCAAAATGACACAAAATTTCACCTCGTTCCAAAATAACTTTAAGCATATATTACGATTATACCATAAAGCCAACAAAAAGTCAAGTACAATTGTGCTCCTGGGAGTGGCAAATCGGGGGGGGTTATGATTTCAGGAATAAAGTATCCGCTGCGCGGATGCTATTTTGGAATGGGGACCTCTATCGCAGGTCCCCAAGCCCGCCGAGCTCTTTGCACGCTAGGGGAGTTTCGCTGCCTGCGGGCAGCGACCAGAGGCT
>JAFUAD010000077.1 GCA_017460835.1 Oscillospiraceae bacterium | reverse complement strand
TGTATTCATCAGACTGGTTTAGATAGGTCGAGTCCTTGGCGACGTCTATCATGTAGTCATTATTCTTTTCAGCCAAAGTTCTCACCTCTGTATCATTCAGAATTCTGCTTTCTTCACTTTTTCGTGCTCGGAGCTTATATCATAATTCCAGTCACTTGCTCTGTAAACTGCAAGGATATTATTATTGTTGTTAAATACAATATAGTATTCCTTTCCGATATCGTAGGATCTGGCTATCTCTTCATCGCAATAGAAGAACCTGTCCTCCCCGTAAGAGACCAGCCAGCTGTCAGCCTCATCATCATACCTCTTATCACTGATCGTTACCTTTTCTACAGTCCAGTCATAATCGCCGACCTTCTCCTCGACCACTTCATCTGTCAGGTCAGGCAGCTTATTGTTTCTTATCTCATACTGAGTCATATCGTGGGTAGTACCAAACCATACAAGTCCCACACCCACAAAAAAGAATATCAGCGGAAAGGCATACCGCATAAAAGCCGTGCCCTTACCCTCGTTCAGGCTGACCATAGAGGTCACATAGTTCGGGTCCTTCGGGTCGATAGTAACATTCAGCGTCTGCCCGAAAGCCACAGGCACATTGTTCTTCTCAAACCGCTGATTATCTATCGCAGTGTACTGTACTCCGTTATAGTAGTAGCTCAGCACAGGCGATGTAACAACGTACCTTATATTATCCGCTCTTGCCACAGACCGCACATACCCTACACACTCTGCCGATATCTGCTCCCCGACAAGACCCTCGGACCTTATCTTATTGTTAAGCGAGGGCAGCACGAAAAACAGCCCGACCACCATAAACAGCACACCGGCACCAACCACCATTGCCTTACTTGCAGTAACATAGTTCGAGATAACAGCTCCGCCCAGAATAACAAGCCCTATAAGCCCGATAAACAAGCCGTTAGTCTTTTGGTTAAGACCTGTGCCCTCCGCAGAGTAGTTCTGCTCATTTTTGGTGAACAGCATATAAAGCCCCGCCAGCAGGAAGATACCTCCGAACATACCTATGACCACACGGTAAAAATGCAGCTTTGCAAACACAATGAACCCAATTACAACAGCCACAACGATAATAAGAATCACAGCCGTTTTCACAGGTGCAGCTGATGCCGCTCCCATAGACCGCCTCATATTAGGGTCAGCAAAGGCCTTTAAGGTCTCGATATTTTTCTGACGCTCATTACTGAGGAACTCCTGCTCCTGCTCATGAGTCAGGAACTGCTCGGTGCTGAACACATAATGCTTGCTTTCAGGGTCAAATCTCATAGCGGTGCCCTCCTAAAAGTTATACACATAGTATAACACAACGCAGTGTGCTTGTCAAATAATAAGCACCGATTGACAACGGAAGAACAGTATGCTATAATGTCAGCAGAAATAAACTCTGAGAAAGGGTGAGCCTTATGAAAACGAAAAAGAACGGAAGCTGCTGGTCTGCATATTATGATCCCGATACAGGACGGTATTTTGCCGAGATCATCTACACCAGCCGAGAGGGTCGTGAGCAGTACGACTATGAGATAACCGAGGACATCTACGCACGCCTTGGTACATTCAGCGAGGACTATGAAAACGAACGCCTCATAAAAACCGGAAAGATCGCATACTCGTTTGAAAACACTATGTACGGCACACTCGGTCCTGAGAGAACAGTCTGGGACGAGGAAGCAAATGAGGCTATGATAAAGGCTGTGAAAAAATAAATGCCCCTTGAATCGGGGCATTTCTTTTATACAGCGCAAAGCTCATATCGTTATAGTAATGAAATTCACACCGTAGATAAACGAATATTTAACATCATCAGCCAGTGACTTTATGATACGAATACCCAGATTCTCCAGTTCGTCACCTGTTGTGCTGTATTCATATTTTACGAACGGATCACGCTCCTTGCTGCAGTCCTTTACTCTCATTATCATTTTCTCACTGCCGATAATAACAATGTGAACATCAATATTCGGGTCACGCTCGCTGACAGATTTCTGATACTCCAATATATTAAAAACTATCTCCTCCAGCGAAAGAGCGCAATAATAGGATTTTTTCCTGTCAGCTATATTCGATTTGCAGACATCATGAAATTCCAGAGAGGATTTTTCGGCATCCTTGAATGACTCAATATGAAAATCAAAGGTCTTGTATCTTTCATGATCTGAAGGCTCAAGCACAAGAAGCTTGTTTACTATTCCTTTGTTTTTTCTCCCGATAATACAAGCACAGATCAGCACATACATCGTGATTATAACAAACTGTACCGACAAGCCTGCCCATACACCCTTTGAGCCAAAAGCTCTCGAAAGCAAATAGAATATAGGCAGTGTGCCGATATTAAGTACAACAGATATTGAATAAACAAGCTTGCTTTTGTTTATCGCCTGAAAATATGCAAGATAGTAGCAGACAACAGTATTCAGAATATAAACGATGACCGTATAATACATCAGTGTCATCGTCTCATCAAGGACAGCTCCCGATACCATAAACGAGTAAGCCTTTCTTCCGAACAGGCAAAGCAGCAGCGACAAAAGTGCCGACAGTCCGATCCCCTTCATCATAGAATAACGGAATATCATTTTGAGCATCTTATTGTCACGCTCTTCCCTGAGCATTGTCTGTATCATTCTGACGGGGTTGATTATAGCCTCGGAAACTGAGAGGAAAATAAACTTTGTCATCTTGTAGACTGAAAATGCAGCCATTGCCTCAGTAGAGCCTGTCATAGCTATCATATTGTTGACGGCTGTATTAAAAACAATTGAAGATACGTTTTTAAAGGCAGTTGGTGTTCCTTCCTTTATCGTCTGAAAAAGATAGGTCTTACTCACAGCAAAGCTGCCCTTCAGAAGTATGCCGTTCTTTTTACCGAAAAAGTGCGAGGACAAAATAATAAGGGCAACATAATAGCTGATAGAGGTAGAGTATCCGATACCCTTGATTCCCATATCATTCAGCACGAATATAATATTCAGAGTAACGTTTACCACAGTCATTGCAATGGTAGCAGCATTGATAAGCTTCTTTTTTTCATCAAGCTGTAAAAGCGGTATAAGGTACAGCGTAAGAAGATGAGCAGGTGCGCCAAGAGCGAGCGTCACAAGATAATCAACTGTAGGTCTGAGAGTTTCCTCGGTATTTGCACCGAAAACCCTTGAAACAGGAGATGCAAAAACACACATCCAAGCAGCAATCAGAACAGACAAAACAGCTGCAAATGTAAGCGAGGTATAAAACACCTTTGAGACCTCATCAAATCTGCTTTGCCCGATCTTTCGCCCGATAATTACCTGAGAGCCGCTCGAAAACATAAGCGATATGCATTCCATCGCCTTAGTATAAGGATAAACTATACCGATAGCAGCAAGCTCCGCCACACCAAGCCCCTTTGAAGCTATTACACCGTCACAAAGTGAGCCTATAGACCCTGCAAGAAACAACAGCAGCGCAATAAGATAGCCGCTGTTAAAAACCTTTATCAAAATAGGTTGCTTTGACGTTTTCATTTTTTTCCTCCGAACACAATAAAACAGCATAATTATATAACAGAAATCTCGGATTGTCAAGCACGAAAAGCAAAAACCTCGCAGACAGCGTGTCTGCGAGGTTTTAGGTGGTGACAGAGTCGACCACATGGCAGGGGCAGTAGATTGCGCAATGTCTCCGCAGCCTGAGCCTCGGCACTCTGTATCGCATGAATGTATATCCTGCTCGTTACACTTATATCGGCATGGCCAATTATGTATTGCAGCATTTTGGGATTCATACCCAGCCTTGACATATTGGTGCAGAAGGTGTGTCGGCAAACGTGCAGAGCCATTCAAGCTGATCTCTCCTTTCAAAGAAAGAGACCCGAACTTGCGATTTTATTATAACACAAGTCCGAGTCTTTTTCAATACCCTAAATCACAGCCACTCGGTCAAGAAATTCCTCAAACCTTTCACGCTTGAAAAGCATTTGGTAGCCGTTGAGTATGATAAAATCCGCAGTCGGGTAAACCTCCGCTTCATATTTGAGGCGCTCAAGCGCATTCGGCGGCCTTTTTCAAATTTATCCCAGAAATTCATATCAGCATTAGTATATAATAATTTGACTCCCAATTTTGATGTGTATTGCTGATGATTCAAAATGGCTGTTCTTTCGTATTGTTCCCCCGCCGAAGGCGGGGGAACAATACACAACCAAATTGGGATTAATTTGACATTTTTCGCCAGATGTGATATAATCAGACTATCTAATTCAACCACTTAGCGCACATTTAGAGTAACTTTGAGGAAAATAAGCATCTTTAATTCTATTTTGCGCGTCTTATAATCGTCTGAATCTATGAAAGGAAGGTGATATTTATGAAGAATAACAAAATATCGGAAAGGCTTACTGCTTCAAGGTGTATGAGGATAACAAGCGCTGCGATCGCAGCAAGCATTATGCTCACCTTGACAGCCTGCGGAGATTCATCATCTCAGCAGGACTCAGGAATGGTGACTGAAGAAAACAGCACCATAGAAAGAGTAACGGAAATTCCAAACGAGCCCGGCTATGAAATTGCTCCCGGAGCAGACATACCGGAGACTTCAACGAAAGAGCCTAGCTCGACAGAAGAATCACCATCAGACAATGGCACAACCGAAAACACGCCGACAGGTGGAGAGTATACATATACCGTCTATGGAAATATCCAGTTAAGTATGGGTGTCAAT
Organism: Oscillospiraceae bacterium; assembly: GCA_017460835.1. Taxonomy (GTDB): domain Bacteria; phylum Bacillota; class Clostridia; order Oscillospirales; family Ruminococcaceae; genus Firm-04. The sequence continues at coordinate 11,350 of JAFUAD010000077.1, read as the reverse complement.
ATCGACGATTATGTCTGGACAAACGATGTCGGACAGAACGTGTTTGGGATTTTCGATTTAGCACTCGATCTTGGCTGGTGGCCAGGCACACCTGGAGCTATCCCAGTTGATCCATCGTCTTTTGGAGGCACACGCGAAGGCTGGAATAGTCAGCAATACGGCTATTCGCCAGCTATGTTCTACTATCCAACCAAAGACGGCGCGATTGTTTTGCAGTTCGAAGAATACGATGCCGGACTTCCCGAATTCGATGACAGAGGACAAATCTGCTGGTGTTCGGTTTATAACACTAACACGGACTGCGGCGATTCCGTTGCTCCTAGCATGGACAAGGATTATCTATCGATAAAATTTGGAGAGCATTACCACGACGTATCGTATATCGTACCTAGCTATTTGAACTTCGTAGCTTCACGCGACGACATTGTCATATTGGCTTATATCTTGTCGAGCATACACGACAATTCAGGCGTCATTCCGTTTGAAGAAGTCGATATGAGCCCTTACGGAGAAGCCTTAGACTCAAGTGGACTTATTTTACCTTAACTCGATGAAAGACCGCTAAAATGCGGTCTTTTTTATGCTGTACTTGTCTGCTTTGATGATATTTACGATTTATTGCTTGCGCTCCGCCAGCCCGAGGTATCAAAGCCTGTTGCGCCGCTGCTTTCTTTCAGCGCAAAAAAGAGGCTGTCTTTTGATAGCCTCTTCTTTTGAATGCTCCGCTATGATTTTTAAATATAGATTTGCTGTCATCGCTTATGGTCTTACACAGAAATAATGGAAAAAAGGACGGTTTGCGAGGTACTTCTCCTGCAATTCGGAGAATACCTTTGTGTCTAATACTGTTATTTTACATTCGTATTGCATACGATCCCTCCGTTTATTTATCGTCTATAAAGGCTAATTCTGCCATATCCGCCACCGCTATCCTTACACCGTCCGTGAACACAAGCTCACTCGCATAGCTGTCATATATCCGCACCACACCTTGCTTTTCTACATATCTGCCGCCAGACTTCTTCTCATCGGGGACGAAGTAGGTCACGCTGATCTGCGGTTGTTCGTCCAAGCTGTCAAGCAGTCGGTTAAGATTAGCGTTCAGCTCAGACATTTCGTCCTCTGTCAGCTCTGCCTTGCTGTCGGTCAGCCTTGCAGTCTCGGCAACTGCAACACCGTAACCCACAAGTGCTGCAAAGGGTGAGAACTGTGCCGCCCTGTCGTGCATTGACATAGGGTGCAGATCGTCATACTGTGGACGGGTGAGGTGTTTTATATCATCGTAGTTATCAGTCATTTTCATTCTCCAATGCTATAAGGTCAGTCTTTTCATAGCGGTTATGTCCTTTAAGGCTCTTTTTATACTTCCAACATTTTATAGCATTCTCAAGGCTCATTCCATTATTATCCGCAAAGAAATCACGGATATAAGTATTATATTCAAACTGCTTATCTATAACAGTCTTGCTCTTTTTCTTTTCTTCAAGTATCGCATAATAAGCCTTGATCGCATCAGCGTAAGTTTTTCCTGCATTGCTTTTCAACCATTTTTGGAAAGCAACATTAAAAGAGAAAGTTTTTCCGATTCTTTCTTTGAAGAAGGCTCTGTGTTTCTCCGAACACACGATATTTGCTTCGATCAGTGTATTTTCAGTAATTTCACCAATACTTTCAGCTTGTATGCGCTTTGAAGAAGATTTCTTTTTCTCACCTGTTTCAAGAAAATAGGCTATCCTGTCTGTAAGCTCCTGTTTTGAACCAGTTGTTTGCAAATCATATTTCCGGCAAAACTTCACCAATTCTTCTTTTAGATAATAATAGTTTCTGAAAACCTCTGCGCTTATATCTCTTGATAATTCAGGTCTATCACTCATTGAGTTTTTCCTCCTAACCCTTACGCCTTATGCCCGCCGATCTGCCGGTTACGTTCCTTCGCCGTTGCACCCTCCGTGAAGTTCGTACCTTTCAGAACGGCATTCTTTCCGAATTTGTGTTTGATCGTGAGCATCGCTTCCTGCAATGCTCTTTCTTTTTCGAGCGCCTTCTCATCGTCCGCACGCTCCCCAATCGTTTCTTCCGTATCGAACAGGGAAAGCTGTTCGTAGCTCTCGCTCTCAGGCACATCACTTTCCTTGATGACATTGCAGGCAACGAGGTTTATCCGCCTTGCAAGCAGAGTTTTATCTATATTATTGATACTCCTCTTGCCAGATTAGATTCGCTTCACAGGAAAGCTCTCATAGAACGCTATTTTCCAAATGCAAGCTCACAAACTATTATCTTATCTACTGACTCCGAAATTGATGCCAAATAACGTAGTCAAAGTCTGAATGGTTGAGCATAGCCGTCAGCAGTTCATTACAGGCTTTGGCTTCAAAGTTGTAATTGAGCAGACTGATTTCAGTAGGGTTCGGCATAGAAAGACCTCCTTGACATAGTTCATCTGAAATAAAAAAAGCTCCTCAGCGACCTGTTTTCATACAGGCTCAGTGAGAAGCGATGTGCAATATTCAATTTTTAGGCATAAAAATAGCGGACAGCGCTTCTGTTATGAAACACCGTCCGCTATTGTCCATTATTCAGTTTTGCTTGTCAACAGGCTTTCTACCGTTTTAAGGTTGTTTTCGGCTTCTACCAAGTTTCTACCAACTTTTTTATCGTTGGATTTCTACCAAGTTTCTACCAAAAATCTTCAAAATGCTTGAATTTTCAGAACAGCGCTGTTTCGCTGTTTTTGAGCTTTCTACCATTAAAAAGCCCCATGGAATCGGATTTTTTGTGTGACTCAGTGTGACTCGGTGGTACTCAGTGTGAAATTGGTTTGATAATATCATATTATGGCGGAAATTGCAAGTTTTTCACAAACTGTTTACAGATTGCCCGCCTGCGCGCAGTGCCGCGAGCAGATCGTCCGGGATGCCGCGGGGGCCGCGCACCGATGCCACGCCGAAATCCCGCAGGCGCTCCAGCGGAAACTCCGCACGGTCATAGCGCCTTTGCAGCACCAGACTCACGACTGTATCCATATGCAGCCCGTCCTGATTGTAATGATACGGGATGTTGACGGCTGTCACCTCACAGGCAAAGGTCACGGCGCCGATCGGCTTTCCCTCGTAAATATAGACTGTGTCGCCGGGGATAAAGGCGGCGCTCTGCTTCCAGTAAATCTCGTTCTGCCGCCGGAATGTCTCCGCAATATCCTCATATTTCGGATTCGCCGGAATCAGCCATGCACGCGGCACTGTACGCGGTGCTTTGCCGGATTTCTCCGAAACCAGCGCATAGCTCATCCGCAGCAGCGAAAACACCTGCTCCGCCGGTACGGTCCGGTCGAGCAGAACAGAAATCCAGCTCCCCTTGTTCATGTGATAGGCCGGCAGGAAGCCCTCCTGCATGCAGAATGACCCGACCATGTTCGGGTCGCATTTCACGTTCATCACGTCGGTGATCCCCTGCCCCGGCAGCCCGAGCCGTTCGCGGGAAACCGGCATGATGATCGCGTACCATTTTCCGTTTGCAGCGTGCCGCAGAACAGCCGTATGCGGCGAATGCCGGAACAGATATTCCGGCACCGTCTGATATTCCGTTTTTGCAAATGCAAGCACGCTTTCTCTGTCAGCGTATTGTTCTTTTTTCATCGTCATTATTATCTTATACACAAATTGATTAGATCTTCTGCATCAACAAGCCGTGAAAAATCAAAATTCTCGTTTGAGCGGCGCACAAGCCGCCAGCCGTCGTCTGTTTTCACTACTGTCATAAATCCGTCTGAAGATTCCTTCCTGTCGTCTGCCTTGACGGTCATCCTAATCTTCAGCTTATATCCGGCAGTAAGTTCACCGGAGCGGAATATGTCATCCCACCTATCCTCTATGTTCCCCAGATCGTCCTCATCCAGCCTTATCTTTGCGATAATTTTGTAGGAATAGCTGATCCGGTCGGCGTTCCATCCCGCCTCAGCTTCATCATAGAACTCTTCAATTCTGCCCGTTAACCTCTCGCAGCCCTCTCGGTATTGTTCCCTGCACTCTGACATATCGCCGTCATAATCCTCATCTGCCCACTGGCGAAGAAAGTAATCCGTGTAAATGCTGTCGGCGCAAATGCTGTAATCCTTTTGATTGATTCCCTTAAATAGCTGGCTGACCGGCTTTTCGTAGTCCGGCACATTGCTCCCGCTGCCGTTCCCGCGCAGGAACAGCAGCCAGACCAGAATGCCGGCGATAACCAGCAGCACCGCCGCTGCAATGATGATGATGCCGGTTTTCTTCTTCGGATTTTCGGCAGTCTTCCCGGCGCCGTCCGGCTGCACATCGCCGCCGATCGGCTGTACCGGCTGCTGCATTTCCGGCTGCTGTACCGGATATCCCGGCGCCGAGCCCGCGGCAAAAATCCGGTTGTTTGCTTCTGCCGCTGTCTGTACGCAGTGACACTGCTCCCCTGCCCCGAGCGGTCTCCCGCAGTATTTGCAAAATGCCATTGTATTTTCCTCACTGCTTCCTATTATCAGAAATCGTTTTTTCGTCGCCGTTATCTCATACAAGCGTGAATCAAGTCTTCTGCATCAACAAGCCGGTCAAAATCAAAGCCCTCATCCGACTCCGGCACAAGCCGCCAGCCGTCATTCGTTTTCACGACCGTGAGGTAGCCGCTTGAGGTTTCCGACTTATCATCCGCCTTGACGGTCACCTTCACATTCAGCCGATATCCGGAGGAAAGCTCGCGGTATTCATAAATTTCTTCGTAGTCGTCTTCAATTTCGCGCAGCTCGTAGTCATCCAGCCTCTCCTTTCCGGAGATCCTGTATGAGTAGCTGATCCGGTCGGCGTTCCATCCCTCCTGAGCTTCCTCATAAAAGTTCTCGATTCTGGATGACTTACTCTCGCACCTTTCTCGAAAATACTCTTTGAACTCTGCTAAATCACCGTCATAACGCTCATCCGCCCGCTGGCGGTAAAAGCGTTCGGTGGTTATGCTTTCAATGCATATCCGGTAATCCTTTTGATTGATTCCCTTGAAAAACTGGCTGACCGGCGTCTCGTAGGAAGACACATCACTCCCGCTGCCGTTCCCGCGCAGGAACAGCAGCCAGACCAGAATGCCGACAATCAGCAGCAGCACCGCCGCTGCAATGATGATGATGCCGGTTTTCTTCTTCGGATTTTCGGCAGCCTTTCCGGCGCCGTCCGGCTGCGCATCGCCGCCGATCGGCTGCACCGCCTGCTGCATTTCCGGCTGCACCGGCTGCTGCACCGGATATCCCGGCGCAGAGCCCGCGGCAAAGATCCGGTTGTTTGCTTCTGCCGCTGTCTGTGCGCAGTGACACTGTTCCCCTGCCCCGAGCGGTCTCCCGCAGTATTTGCAAAATGCCATTGTGTTTTCCTCCCGATTATTTTTTTGATGCTCAGAAATCCATACAGGCGGTAATCATATCCTCGGCATCGGTAAACTTTGTAAATTCAAAGCCGTCCGCCGATTCTGCAACGAGCTTCCAGCCCTCCCTGCTGCTCTTTACGACCATCACGGTTCCGGTTGCGGAATCGGACTCGCCGCTGCCCTTGACCGTCACCTTCAGCTTCAGCTCATAGCCCTCTTTCAGCTCATTCTCGCGGTACATGAAGCTGTTTTCCTCCTCAATATCGCGCAGATCGTCCCGGCTGAGCTTCTCCTTGTCCGTGATCTTGTAGGAATAGCTGATGTTTTTGACGCCCCAGTCCTCCTCGCAATCCTCGTAGAAATCCTCCATCTCCTCCGTCATATCCGAACAGAACTCATTGAAGCTGCTCCTGCATTCGGAAATACTGCCCTCAAAGGAATACTCCGCGAGCGATTCAAACATATATTCGGTCGTCCATGTATTCGTGCAGGTCTTGTAGTTTTTCTTATTGATCCCGCTGAAATAATCCTTGACCGGCTGCTCATAGTCCGCTGTGTGCAGGAACAAAAACCACACCAGCGCGCCGGCCGCCGCAAGCAGAATTGCCGCCGTGATCATGACAATTCCGGTTTTCTTTTTCGGATTTGCCGCTGCCGGAGCGGGCTTCTGCATATGCCCGAAGGCCGGCTGAGGCTGCGGGAAGCCCGCGGGCTGCTGCATCTGCGGATACTGCTGCTGTGCCGGATATTCCTGCACGGGCGGCGCGGCATCCTCTGTTCCGAAGCCGCACTGACACTGCTCGTTGTCTCCGATCACTCGGCCGCAATTCTTGCAAAATTTCATATTAAGCCCTCCCTTTCAAGATCATTCGGATGTTTCGTGCTTCAAGCGGGTGAAACCCCCGCGGAAATACGCGGTTTTAGCCGCATAGATCAGGTGTCGTTCATCACGGCGTTCATCAGACCCTCCAGCCGCCGGTTGCCGAATTCAAAGCCCTTGCCGGAGCCGACCAGAAATTTCCAGCCCTCGTTTTTGACGTTCACAACGGTCAGGTAGCCCGATGCGGAATCCGACTCCGCCCCGGCCTTGACCGTCACCCTGAAGCGGAGCTTATAGCCCTCCTTCAGCGCGTTGTCCTCATAGAACAGCCTGCCGTATTCTGCTTCATAGCAGTCCTCCAGCTCACTCCTGCTGAGCTTCTTTGCGGAGATCAGCGAATAGGAAAACCGGAATGCATCCGCATCCACATCCCATGTCTCGGCGATTTCCTTAAAATCCTCCTTCAGCTCCTCACTGATGTAGTCGGTGTAGAGCCGATAGGCGTCGAAATCCCCGTTTACACTGTCAAAATTCACACGGACAGAATCCGTCATATAGGCGTCCGCGATCGGCTTGTAATTCTGCTGATTCAGTCCCTTGATGATCTGTTCGACCGGCTTTTCGTAGGGTTCCTTTCGCACCTTATGCAGGGAAATGAACAGGAGGCATCCGCCGATGATGCAAAGCAGCAAGCATACCAGCGCGATGATGATGCCGGTTTTCTTCCGCTTCGGCTTCGGCGCGGGCGCGGGTACGGGCGCGGGTACGGGCATAGGTACGGGAACGGGCGCGGGAACGGGTGCGGGATTCCCCTGCGGAATTACCGGCGCTGCCTTGCAAAAGCACTGCTCGCCCTCAGCAAGCTGCCTGCCGCAATATTTACAAAAAGCCATCGGACATTCTCCTTTTGCATAATATGTAATATATAATTATAACATGAAAATGAGAGTGTTGCAAGTACCGGCAGCGGAATTTGTGCAATACAACATTTTTCGGCCCTGCGCCTTGTGAAAAACACCGAACCGGCCTTTAGCCGGATATGAAAATCGCACGCAACTACTTGACAAATCCCGGAAAATGTGATAGACTAGCTATCATAGGGTATATTATAAATAGAAGGATGTGCCCGCAGCTTTTTGAATCAGCAGAAACGGGAGGTCAGTCAAATGGAGACACAAATGATACCGGAAAGCCAGAAATCCAGAAGAATCGAGCAAGCTGTGGAGATCAGCGCGCAAATGTTCCTGAAGCAGGGCATCGACGCCGTAAAAATGACGGATATTGCCGATGCCTGCGGGGTCGGCGTCGCGACGCTGTACCGCTACTTCGGCACCAAAACCAGCATCACCATCGCCGCCATGACGCATCTGTGGTCTGATCTGAAGCACCGGTACGATCAGGTCTTTGAGACCGACGCCTTCAAAAAGCAGTCCGGCATCAAGCGGCTGAACGATCTGATGCGGATGTACCTCGTGCTGTTCGATTCCCACGGCGATTTCATGCGGCTCGTCGGCGAATTCGATCTGATGCTCCAGAGCGAGAATGTCCCGAAGGATGCGCTCCGGGACTATGAGCAGTCGATCATCAATTTTTACCCGTATATCGAGGCGGCGTATCTCGCCGGGCTCCGGGACGGCACTGTGCGGGGCGATATTGATTTCAAGCTGTTTTATCTGACCTACGGCCACTCCATGCTTGAGCTCTGCAAGAAGCTGCTCCGCGGAGAGCTTCTGCCCTCGGATGACTTCTCGTCGGCAAAGGATGAGCTGACCATGCTCGCCGATATCGGCATCTCCTTCCTGAGAAAAGAGCAGGAGGGCACATGAACACCGGGGCGGCCTCTGCAAAGAGGAAGGGCAGGTGCCGGAGATGAACGGTGCAGTGCTTGTCGGGCTGACCGGGCAGACCGGCGCCGGAAAAACGACCGTCAGCCGGTTCCTTGCGGAGAACGGCCTGCCTGTCATCGACGCAGACCGCTGTGCAAAGGCAGTCGTCGAAACGGGCACGCCCTGCCTGCGCGCACTGCATAAGGTGTTCGGAGACCGCATTCTGAACCCCGACGGCAGCATGAACCGCAAGGCGGTCGCCGCGATGATCTTCGGTGATCCCGCCGTGCGCGCCCGCTATCAGGCGATCATTTATCCGTATATCACGCAGGCGATCCGTATTGAGGCCGGACAGCTTGCGGCTGAGGGGCATCCGGTCATCGTGCTGGATGCGCCGACTTTATTCGAGAGCGGCATCAACCGGTTCTGCGACCGGATCGTGTCCGTGATCGCCGACCGGGAATGCCGGAAGCGCCGGATCATGGAACGGGACGGGCTGAGCGCAGAGCAGGCAGACCAGCGCATCAATGCACAGCATACGGACGCATTTTTTCGCGCGAATTCCGATGCTGTCATGGAAAATAACGGCAGCCCCGGCATGCTGGAGCAGGCAGCACGGGAGGTCATCTCCATGCTGAAGCAGACAGCAGCAGCGCAGCTGCGCCGTACCGAATCGGAAAAGGAGGAATCTGTCATGGAACAGAAAGAGGAGCTCAAGCGGCTCAGAGAATCGCTGCTGATGCAGAAAAAGAACGCAGTTCAGCTGCTCAGCGACGAAAAGATCGCGGAATGTGACGCATTCTGCGAGGATTACAAGGCATTTCTGGACAACAGCAAGACCGAGCGGGAGGCTGCCGCCTATGCCGCAGCACAGCTCGAAGCAAAGGGCTTCCGCCTCTGGAAGCGCGGGGAGCCGGTTCAGGCGGGCGATAAGATCTACACCGTGAACCGCGGCAAGGCAATCGTCGCGGCGGTCATCGGCACCGATCCGCTGGAATCCGGCATCCGCCTTTCCGCTGCGCATATTGACTCGCCGCGCCTCGATCTCAAGCAGTGCCCGCTCTATGAGGACAACGAGCTCGCGCTCTTCAAGACCCACTATTACGGCGGCATCAAGAAGTATCAGTGGACGGTTCTGCCGCTCGCGCTGCACGGCGTCATCGCGAAAAAGGACGGCTCGGTCGTCAAAGTGACGATCGGCGAGGACGCGGCCGACCCGATCTTCTGCATCACTGATCTGCTGCCGCATCTCGCGCAGGAGCAGGTCAAGCGTCCCCTCGCGCAGGGCATCAAGGGCGAGGAGCTCAATCTGCTGATTGGCTCGCGCCCCTTCCGCAGCGAGGAGGGCAGTGAGCTCGTCAAGCTGCGCATCATGCAGATTCTCAACGAAAAATACGGCATCACCGAAGCGGATTTCCTCTCCGCCGAGCTGGAGGTCGTGCCGGCGGGCAGATCGCGCGATCTCGGCTTTGACCGCAGCATGATCGGCGGCTACGGCCACGACGACCGCGTCTGCGCATACCCCGCACTGGCGGCGCTCCTTGCGACCGATCACCCGCAGCACACCGCCGTCGCGATCCTGACCGACAAGGAGGAGATCGGCAGCGAGGGCAATACCGGTCTGCAATCCGCATATTTCTGTGATTTTATGAAAGACCTCGCCGCAGCCTTCGGCACCGAGGCGCACACCGTTTTTGCCAATTCGCAGTGCCTCTCCGCCGATGTGACCGCTGCATTTGATCCGACCTTCTCCGATGTCAATGACCGCCGCAACTGCTCCTATCTGAACTACGGCGTCTGCATGATGAAATTCACCGGCTCGCGCGGCAAGAGCGGTTCCTCCGATGCCTCCGCGGAATTTGTCGGGAAGATGCGCACGCTGTTCGATGAGGCGGGCGTGATCTGGCAGACCGGCGAGCTCGGCAAGGTCGATGCGGGCGGCGGCGGCACCGTTGCCGCATATCTCGCAAACCTCAACATCGACACCGTGGATCTCGGCGTTCCGGTGCTCTCCATGCACGCACCGCTCGAGGTCGTCAGCAAAATTGACGTGTATATGTGCTATGCCGCGATTCTCGCGTTCAATGCATCATAATGAATGCGGAAATTGATCTTTCGGGTGTCATCCTCAAAACAGAGCGCCTGATTCTGCGCCCGTGGCGGGAGACTGATCTCGATGACTTCTATGAGTATGCATCTGTGGAGGGCGTCGGAGAATCGGCAGGCTGGGTGCATCATCAGTCGCCCGATGAGACCCGAACCGTTCTCGCGGCGTTTATCCGCGAAAAAAAGACGTTTGCAATCGAACACGGCGGCAAGGTCATCGGATCGCTCGGCATCGAGTGCTATGATGAAGCAGCGCTGCCGGAGCTGCATGACATGCGCGGGCGGGAGCTGGGCTTTGTGCTCTCGAAAGCATACTGGGGCAAGGGGCTGATGCCGGAGGCGGCAGAGGCGGTGCTGGAATACCTGTTCTGTCAGGTTCGGCTTGACCTCGTTGTGTGCAGACACTTCGCAGAAAATCTCCGCTCCAAGCGGGTTCAGGAGAAGTGCGGGTTCCGGTTTTATAAAACGAGCAGATATCAGACCCAATACGGTGCCGTGAAAGACGACTGTATAAATCTGCTCTGTAAAGAGGATTACCTGCAAGCTCATGCATAATATCAAAAACAGGCTCAGCTCCGGAATCCGGAACCGAGCCTGTTTTCTTTTATGCTTCCATTTGGCGCCCGAGAAACTGCACCGCCGCAGAGATCAGCGAGCGCTGAAGGTCCGTCGGGGTCACCGCCTGCGCGGAATCGGCGGGGTCCAGAAACGCAACTGCGCCTGTCACATCCCCCGCCGTGAGAATCGGCAGGCAGGAAAACGCAGTGCGCGTCAGCCCCTCGACCGGGCGCATGTGCCGGCTGCTGTCCGAATCCAGCGCATAAAACGGCTGGCGGTTTTCCATCAGCTCCTCCAGCGCCTGCGAGACCCGCCGCTCGTGAAACTCACGCTTCTGCGTTCCCGCAACCGCGATCACCCGGTCGCGGTCAAAAACCAGCACACCGCAGCCCGCAAGCCGCTGCATGATCTCTGCGACCTGCACCGCGTTCTCGCTGATCTCCCCCAGCGCCGAATACTTCCGGAATACAACCTCGCCCTCCGGACTCGTGTATATTTCAAGGGGGTCGCCCTCCCGGATGCGCATTGTCCGCCTGATTTCCTTCGGGATCACGACCCGCCCGAGGTCGTCGATCCGCCTTACAATACCGGTTGCTTTCATTCTGTGCCTCCTGTGATTTTGCTATTTTCGATAGCTTATCGGTATTGTTTGCCGCAGATGGGG
>JAFUAD010000007.1 GCA_017460835.1 Oscillospiraceae bacterium | reverse complement strand
GGGCGAAACTCCCCTAGCGTGCAAAGAGCTCGGCGGGCTTGGGGACCCCATGTTTGCCGAAGGCAAACTGCGCAGTTTCGCTTTGCGAAACATGGGCGATAGAGGTCCCCATTCCAAAATAGCATCCGCGCAGCGGATACTCTTTTCCTAATATCATAAAATCCCCGATATGCCACACCTTAATGGCACATGCTGTTGACAAAGCTCTGTTTTCACATAACTTTCACAAAAATATCACGCGTTTATTTTTTTTTTTTTTGTGATAGAATACAAATGTCTGCTGAACAGTATGGGCGTTTCTTGTGGCTGATGCTGAAAGCAAGCGAATTATGAAAAGGGGAATGGATCATGACAGTTGTATTTTACGCAATATTCTTCTTCGCATTAACGGTATTCATAACATGGCATACCGGGAAGTATGCCGACGATAAGGGGAAGCAGCGGCTGATGTTTGCGCTCGCGCTTGTGATGAGCTTCGGCGGAATCGCGCTGGCGCTTCTGCTCGGAATCAAGCAGAGCAATGATAAATATTACTTCCGGTACATCGGCCTGATCGCGGTTCCGGTCTATTACCTGCTCTGCGGCATCGTTCTGGAGGCCATGCTGGGCATCAAACGGAGCAATCTGCACGCGATCCGCATGCCCGCAGTCCTTGCGTGGTGCGTGTCCGCAGTGCTTCCGGCCGTCCTCCCGGTTCTCAGTGTTACCGCGACGCCGGAGAGCGGTCTGCTGAAGGAGGGCGCCGAGAAATCGGAAACGCTGCACTTTATGCTGTTCGGCGAGTTTGTCCGCAAGAGCTTCTCTGCAAATGAAAAAGCCCCCGCGGGCAGTATGGCTGTCTATCTCACGATTCTGATTCCGCTGATCGTGATTCCGGTGATCGGCGCTGTTGTCTGCTTTGTGATTCCGGACAGATTCTTCATCTGGGCCAATACGGCGCTCATGGGTGCGCAGTGTGCCGGCATGCTGTTCATTTATACCATTGCGACACGGCTGAACGATGCGGCGGAAAAGGAAGCCGCGGAGCTTGCGATCACGCAGCAGGTCGATTTCTCTATGGGGCTCGGATTCCTCCTTGCAGTGATTCCGATGTGTCTGCTCTGCGCGATGCTCTCTGTCATGACAGGCTTCTATACCTATGACCGGGCGCACCTCTCGGCGCAGCCGGTCATTCCGGCGGAAAGCCCCGTGCTGTAATGAACTGAATATCAAAGCTGAGGCGCCCTTGCATTTGCAGGGGCGCCTTTGTCATGCCGCTGAATCATCACGGAAAATCCGGATTCCCGGTGATCGCATGCCACGAGGGCTGCTTCTCCGCGAGCAGGTCGGTGTAATATTGCAGCACATCCTGTGCATCGCTGACGGTAATTTCCCCGTCGCCGTCGGCATCGCAGAACACCGAGCCGTCCGGCGCAAGCGCCCGGAAGCTGTGATAATTCTGCGCGGCATAGGGCTCGGCGGTGCTGCCGCTGTACCCGTATACGATGAGCCCGTCATAGTAAAATGCCATCAGATTGATCTTACATTCCGGGTTCAGGATCGTGACGCTTTCGAGCGAGGAGCAGCCGTAGAGGATAAACTCCCCGATCTCTGTCACGCTCTGGGGAATCGTGAGGGTTTTGAGCCCCGAGCAGCAGCCGAACGCCGATTCCCCGATGAACGTGACGCTTTCCGGAATCCGGACTGTGCTGAGCGAGGTGCAGTATACGAAAGCATGATCCGGAATCTCCGTCAGATTCTCCGGCAGGCGGACGTCCTTCAGGCCGAAGCACTCCCAGCACACATTGGAGCCCAGCGCGGTCACGCTGTCCGGGATATACAGGGATTCGAGCGATTCGCAGCCCTTGAATGCATCGTCGGCGATCTCCGTGACCGGCAGCCCGCCGATCTCCGCCGGAACCGTGACAGCGCCGGTGACGCCGGTATCGCAGCCGGTGATGCAGACGGCATCGCCGCGCACCTCATAGGTACAGGGGCCTGCGTATTCCTCCGCATTTGCGGTTGTTGCGGTGCGCCGGAGCAGCTCCTGCATGAGCGGCGCCGCACAAAGCCCCGCCAGCATGCCCGCGGCCGCGCCGAGCATGAAAATTCGCTTTTTCATTGTCGGTTCCTCCTTTTTGCGTTCAGTCCGGCGGTGCGCCGGAATTCGTGTATCTTCTGAATTTATCATAGCACAACGCCCCTGAAATGTCAATACCGATTTTTGCCTCTCAAAGTTGTGCAAATTGCCGGCGCGGGCAGTGCCCGCCCGGCAGTGCCGGGCTCCATTTTGGCTTCGCGGGTTTCCTTGCATATCCACCCAATCTCAATCAGGACGCAGCACAGGAGTGTGCTGCACGTTTGGTTCATGCTCCCATAATCCGTATACACAAAGCCCAATGGTCAACAGGCGAGATTCAAGCCAATACAGAACAATGCGCACAGACGGCGCTTTGCTGTAATGCCAGCGCGGGCTCCGCGCCGCAGCACAGGAGGGTGCTGCCCGTTTGGTTCATGCTCCCACGATTCGCATACGGGCACTGCCCGCCGCGTGCACGCCCAAGCGTGCCAAAATATTCGGCTGAGACAAGAGATACGCCTCCGCTCATTATGGTGCGAAGCGAATTGCCAGCGCGGGCTCCGCGCCGCAGCACAGGAGTGTGCTGCACGTTTGGTTCATGCTCCCATAATCCGCATATACAAAGCCCAATGGCCAACAGGCGCAGACATTTCGGAATGCAGCGCTATAATTATCTTGCCGCAACATCGGACGATTCCGGTACACAACTTGGTGACGATGAAGTAGTAAAAAATCTCTCTAAAAAATATTTTGTTAATATATATTTTTATCTTTCCGGGTTTACTGCTTCATCATCACCAAAGGGTGTACTGAAATTGTATCATCTTGCCACAATATTTTACATATCAATACGGACAATGGGAGCACACCTCCGCGCCAACAGGCGCGAAGAAAGTCTATATAGAAAAATTCGCTCAGTCGGCGCTTTGCTGTAATGGAGGCCGGCACTGCCGGCCAGCACACACCTGTGCTGCGTCCTGAATCAATTGGGCGGATGTGCAAAGAAACCCGCGAAGCCAAACCGGCTGTCGGCCCGGCCGACCCGCACGGGTGAACTTCATCATCATCGTCATCATATGAATGACGAAGCAGATTATTCCGTATCGCCTGCACGCCCAAGCGTGCCAAAATATTCGGCTGAGAAAAGAGACCCGCCTCCGCTTATTATGGTGCGAAGCAAAACGCCAGCGGGGGCTCCCCGCCGCCCGCTGATTCGACATGTTCTGCGCGCGCTGTGCGATATAATGATATCTGCATGAACAGATTGCCGGACAAAACAGAGATCAGGCAAAAGAGAGGAAGATTTTTATGATCGACTGGATGAGACTGAAGGATGACCCGCGGATTCTGCGCGGGGCGGGGCTGATCGGCTGCGCGGCATGCTCCTGCCTGCTGACCGCCGCGAGCTTCAACGGGCTGCAAATCCCGCTGAACACGGCACTTTCGGCGGCGCTGTCGCCGACCTGCGGCATTGCCGTGCTGGCGGGTAGCCTGTTTACCTATACGCTGACGGGCAGGCTGACGAGCGGGCCTGTCTTTCTCTGCGCGATCGCGCTGACGGCACTGCTGCGCTGGATGTTCGGCATGGCGCATACCCCGCGCACCGCCGCGATGCTCGCCGCCTCCGGGACAGGCCTCTCCGCCGTGATCTTCAGCATGGCAAGGATGATCGGCGGGAAAGAGCTGCTCTACTGGGCTGCGGGGACGGTGCTCGCGGGCGTGTTCGCGGCGTGCATCCGCAAGGCGGCCGAGCGCTTCGAGAGCGGCATACCGGTTCGGCTGCACGCCTCGGATGCACCGGCATTTTCCGTCTGCTTTGTGATCCTGACAGCGGCGCTCTGCTCGGTTCGGGTGATGGTGCTCAGTCTGGGGCAGATTTTTGCCGCATTTGTCATTCTGACCGCCGCGAAGCGTTACCGCGCATACGGCGGGATGATCTGCGGGACGCTTGCGGCATTTGCTTTGCTCATCACCGATACGAAAACCGCCGATTTTGCGGTGATTCTTCCGGCGGCCGGCCTGACGGCGGGCTGTCTTGCGCGGCATCACATCGGCGTGCCGTTCCTCTCGGTGCAGCTCTTTGGCGCGGCGGCGCTGCTGCTCTCCGGCGGGAGCACTGCGGCGGCGCAGGTCTGGGTCAACAGCATGATCGGCGGGCTGCTGTTTCTGTTTCTTCCTGCGGGGCAGATTGCCGATGCGCTGCTGCTCTGGAGCGATGCCGATGCCGATCTCGCCGCGCTGACCGATACGCGGATGCGGTTTCTGTCCGATTCGATCGCGGGGGTGCGGGGCTCCGCCGAGCGGATCGCGGACATGCTCGCGAAGGCCGAGAGCACGGAGTCCCCGGCGGAGCAGGTGCGGGCGGCGGTCTGTGCAAGGTGCAGCTACCGCGAGACCTGCTGGGAGCACGGCGATGACGAGGCGGCAGATTGCTTCCGCAGGCTCTCGGAGGCGGGGCTCAAGGAGCCTGCCGCGGCGCCCTTCAACTGTCTCCGCCCCGATCAGGTCACCGCGGAATTCATCCGCGCAAAGAAGCAGAATGCTGCGGCGCGCGCCCTTGCCGTCCGGCTGCGGAATGTGCAGACGCTTCTGTTTTCGCAGATGAAAATTACGGAGGAGCTGCTCTCCCGCGCGGGGGCGCAGTCCCGGATGACCTATCACCGCGAGCTGACGCGATGTGTGACGGACGCGCTCGGAAAGAATCAGATCGCGGTGATCTCGGCGGCGGTCTCGGAGACGGATAACCGCCGCATGCTGATCGAGCTGTATCTTCCGGCGGGGGCAGAGCCCGACAGCAGCCTCGTCGCGGAGATTTTACAGGAGGCGCTGCAAAGGCCGCTGGAATGCTGCGGAACCGAGACCGCCGGCGAGGCACAGCGCCTTCTGCTGCAAAGCACGGGCGGATTCTCCGTGACGACGGCGGCGGCGCAGTGTGCAGTGCATGACGACGAGCCCTGCGGGGACTGCTGGGACACCTTCTCCGACCGGAACGGGACGGTCTATCTCGCGGTCTCCGACGGCATGGGGACGGGCAAAAATGCCGCGCTCGATGCCCGGATCGTGCTGAGCAGCTTCCGGCAGCTGGTGCAGTCCGGCATGGACCCGGCTGCTGCGGCGGATATGGTCAATGCGATCATGCTGACGAAATCCGGCGAGGAGCGCTTTGCGACGCTGGACATCGCGCAGATCGACACCGACACCGCAGCCGTGACGCTCTATAAATACGGTGCGGGGCCGACCTTTGTACGGCGCGGCGGGCATATCACGCTCTGTCAGGCGGCGACCGACCCGATCGGCATTCTGCCGAAGGCGGAGCCCTATACGACCGTGCTGCATCTGGAGCGCGGGGATATGGTCTTTCTGCTGACGGACGGCATGGACGATGCCGTATTCCCGGTCATCCGGCAGAAGATCGAGCAGGGCGGCGATTTGCAGGAGCTGGTGTATACGGTCTGTGCGCGCGCTCCGCGAAAGGCAGACGGCTCCCCCGCAGACGACGTCACCGTGCTCGCCGCCGCGATCACCGGCAGCGCGATCGACAGCTAGTCGGATTATCGCTGTATATTTCACTGTTTTTCCACATATAATACGGAGTGTAATGGGCAATCTGCACAAACGAGGACAAAAAAGACTGTCTGAAATTCCAAAATTTCAGTAAAAATAGAAAAAAGCTTGCATGTTTTCCGGGAATATGGTAAAATGTATATACGGCGCAGTATCTGCGCCCGGATTTGCATGCGCAAAAACGACTGAACCGTATACCGTATACAAAGAAAGGACAGTGCCGCCGGCAGTGTTTATCGCCCGGCAGCTCAGGAGGAACATATGAGTACTACACGACCGAACCCGAAAACGGAGCAGAATCCGAACGACTTTCCGCTGCACCTGTTCTATCAGGGAAAGAACTACGATGCACAGCGCTTTTTCGGTGCGCATACCGAGGTACGAGACGGCACCGAAAAAACCGTATTCCGCCTCTGGGCGCCGAATGCCGTCAATGTCTCGATCGTCGGCGACTTCAACGACTGGAACCGCGACGCCAATACGATGCTGCCGGTTGCGGACGGCATCTGGGAGGCTGCGCTCGACAAGCTGCCGGAATATACCCTTTACAAATACAGCATCCTGACCAAATCCGGCGCGGTCAAGCTCAAGAATGACCCCTACGGCACGCATTTCGAGACCGCCCCGCAGAATGCCACAAAGCTCTATGAATCCAAGTATGTATGGCATGACAAGAAATGGGCGGAGCAGAAGGCGAAAACCAATATCTACAAGTCCCCGATGAATGTCTATGAGGTGCATTTCGCCTCGTGGCGCACCTATGAGGACGGCAACCCGCTCAATTATGTCGAGTTTGCAAAGCAGATCATTCCGTATATGAAGGATCTGTCCTATACGCATATCGAATTCATGCCGCTGACCGAGTATCCGTTCGACGGCTCGTGGGGCTATCAGGTCACCGGGTATTTCGCCCCGACCTCCCGCTTCGGCACACCGGATGACTTCCGGCAGATGGTTGACATGTTCCATCAGGCGGGCATCGGCGTCATTCTGGACTGGGTTCCGGCACATTTCCCGAAGGACGAGCAGGGGCTCTATGAATTCGACGGCGCCTGCCTCTATGAGTACACCGACCCGCTCAAGCAGGAGCACAAGGGCTGGGGCACCAGAGTGTTCGATTACGGCAGACCGGAGGTTTGCTCGTTCCTGATCTCCTCCGCCTGCTACTGGCTCGATGAGTTCCATATCGACGGCCTGCGCGTGGATGCGGTCGCGTCGATGCTGTATCTGGACTATGACCGCAGAGGCGGCGAGTGGCGGCCGAATGTCAACGGCGGCAGAGAGAATCTCGAAGCAGTTGCATTCTTAAAGCAGCTCAATGAGACCGTCTTCGGGCGGCACCCCGATGTGCTGATGATCGCGGAGGAATCGACCGCGTGGCCGCTCGTCACCAAGCCGACCGATATCGGCGGCCTCGGCTTCAATTTCAAGTGGAATATGGGCTGGATGAACGACATGCTCTCCTATATGTCGATGGACCCGCTCTACCGCGCATTCAATCACGACAAGCTGACCTTCTCGTTCTTCTACTGCTTCTCCGAGAACTATGTCCTGCCGATCTCCCATGACGAGATCGTACACGGCAAGTGCTCGATGATCGAGAAGATGCCGGGATTTGAGGGCGACAAGTTTGCGTCCTACCGCGCATTCCTTGCCTATATGTTCGCGCATCCGGGCAAGAAGCTGCTCTTTATGGGGCAGGAATTCGGCCAGCGGAGAGAATGGGACTACAAGTCTCAGCTCGAATGGTTCATGCTCGATTATCCGAATCACAGCACGCTGCTGGAATTCTCGAAGGCACTGAACAAATTTTACCGCGAGAATCCGCCGCTCTGGGAGAATGACGATTCGTGGAAGGGCTTTAGCTGGATCTCCAACGACGACTACCGCCAGAGCGTGATCGCGTTCCGCCGGCTCGATGACAGCGGAAATGAGATCGTTGCAGTCTGCAATTTCGTTCCGGTCAGACGGGACGACTACAAGATCGGCGTGCCGTATGCCGGCGCCTATACGCTGGTGTTCGATACCGATGCCGAAGCCTTCGGCGGAAGCGGCGCCGCACTGAAGAAGGTCGAGTCTGACGAGTTCGGCATGCACGGCTTCGATCAGTCGATCGCCCTGACGCTGCCGCCGCTCTCCGTGCAGTATTATAAATTTACGCCGAAGAAGAAGCGCGCCGCGAAGAAGACCGACACGCAGCCGGCAGAGGAAAAGCCCAAGCGCACCCGCGCAAAGAAGGCTGCTCCCGCTGAAGCGGCTCCGGCAGAGGCCGTGACCGAAAAGCCCAAGCGCACCCGCGCAAAGAAGGCCGCTCCTGCTGAGGCAGCTCCGGCAGAGGCCGTGACCGAAAAGCCGAAGCGCACCCGTGCAAAGAAGGCTGCTCCCGCTGAGGCAGCACCGGCAGAGGAGAAACCGAAGAAAACCCGCAGAGGAAAGAAAGCCGCAGAAGACAAAGCATAATTTGAAGGAGGCGTTATACTTTATGAATACAAAAAAAGAAGTAGTCGCAATGCTGCTCGCAGGCGGACAGGGAAGCAGACTGTATGCGCTGACGCACGACATGGCAAAGCCTGCCGTGCCGTTCGGCGGAAAGTACCGCCTGATCGACTTCCCGCTCTCGAACTGCACCAACTCCGGCATTGATACGGTCGGCGTCCTGACGCAGTATCAGCCGCTCGTGCTCAACGAATACATCGGAAACGGTGAGCCGTGGGACCTCGACAAAATGAACGGCGGCGTACACGTTCTGCCGCCCTACGAGTCCAATTCCGGCGCTTCGTGGTATGAGGGCACCGCCAATGCGATCTACCAGAACATCAGCTTCATCGAGCGCTATGACCCGGAGTATGTCGTGGTGCTCGGCGGCGACCACATCTACAAAATGGACTACGCCAAGATGGTCGATTACCACAAGAAGCAGAATGCCGACCTCACGATCGCGGTGCTCGATGTTCCGCGCTCGGAGGCGACCAGAATGGGCATCATGATCTGCGACGAGGAAATGCGCGTGACGGACTTCGTCGAGAAGCCCGCCGAGCCGAAATCCACCCTCGCCTCTATGGGTATCTATGTGTTCACATGGGCAAAGCTGAAGAAGTATCTGATCGAAAACGAGAACGCCAACACCGGCTCAAAGGACTTCGGCAAGGATATCATTCCGGCGATGCTGCGCGACGGCGAGCGGCTCTATGCCTACACCTTCGAGGGATACTGGAAGGACGTCGGAACGCTGGGGTCGCTGTGGGATGCGAACATGGACCTGCTCGCACCGGCGGAGCAGCTCAACCTCTATGACAAATCCTGGCGCATCTATTCGCGTCACAGCAATCTGCCGCCGCAGTATATCGGCGCCAATGCAGAAATTGAGAACTCGATGATTACCGAGGGCTCCGTGATCGGCGGAAAGGTCGATTTCTCCGTCATCTTCGGCGGCGTGACCATCGAGGAGGGCGCAAAGGTGCAGTACAGCGTCGTGATGCCGGGTACCGTCATCAAGGCCGGCGCGGTCGTCGAATATGCGATCGTCGGCGAGAACTGCGTCGTCGGCGAGAATGCCCATATCGGCAGAAGCCCGGAGGAATATGACGGGGAGAACCGCGATAACTGGGGCATTGCCGTAACCGGACACAATATTACAATCAGCGAAGGCAAGGAAGTCGCGCCGAAGCAGATTCTTTCGGAATCTGTCTGACGCCCTTAGCCGGAAACGGAGGTTTATCAATGGGAACCAATCAGAATGTACTGGGGCTGGTGTTCGCCAGCATCCATGACGAAGCAATTTTCGATCTCACCAAGAACCGCACAATGGGTTCTGTTCCGTTCGGCGGAAGATACCGCCTCATCGACTTCCCGCTGTCGAATTTCGTCAATTCCGGCATCTCTCAGGTCGGTGTGATTACCAAGAGCAACTACGGCTCGCTGCTGGATCATGTCGGCTCCGGCAGAGAGTGGGATCTCGCGAGAAAAAAGGGCGGCCTGCACCTGCTCCCGCCTTACAGCCACACCAGCTCGACCGTCTATCACGGCAAGCTCGATGCGCTCGGCAATATCTGGAGCTTTGTGGAGCATGCCTCTGCGGAGTATGTCATCCTCACAGACTGCAATGTCGTGACCAATATTGATTACAGACCCGCCGTCGAGGCGCATATCGCTGCCGGCGCGGATATCACCGCGATCTATGCAAAGGGTTATTACGATCAGGCGACCGAGGCCTCCGTCACGATCTTCGGCATCGGCGGCGACGGCTTTGTCAATGACGTCATGATCAATCCGCCGATGACCGGAAGCTGCAACCTCGGCCTTGATATGTATATCATGAGCAAGGATTTCCTGCGCAGAATCGTCAAGGAATCCATGAGCCGGAACCGGTACAGCCTGCGGAAGGACATTCTGCTCGACCGGAATGCAAGCTACAAAATCCTCGCATATGAGCACAAGAGCTATTATTCCAAGATCGACTCGCTCGCGAGCTACTTCGCCGCGAACCTCGATCTGCTCGATTCCGCAAAGCGCGCGGCACTCTTTGCAAAGAATGCCCCGATCTTCACCAAGACAAAGGACAATGCACCGGTACATTTCGGTCTGGAATCGCATATCAAGAATTCCCTGATCGCAGACGGCTGCATCATCGAGGGCAAGGTCGAGAACTGCGTGCTGTTCCGCGGCGTCAAGGTCGGCAAGGGCTCCGTCATCCGCGACAGCATCATCACGCAGGCGGGCACGATCGGCGAGCGCTGCTCCATCCGCAATGTCATCACGGACAAGAATGTCGTGATCGCGGACGAGCGCCAGCTTACCGGCTCGGTCGGCTATCCGCTGTTTATCGGAAAGGGCGCGGAGATCTGAAACGAAACAGGATGTGCCGGAAAGGAGGCTGATCTGCTTGGATCTTGAAGATATCTGGCTGGTCGAAGCGGGCGTATATGCCGTGATCTTTCTCGCCCGGCTGCTGCTGGCAATCATTCCGGCATCCATGGCGAAGAAAAAAGGGTACAGCTCCGCCGCGTTTTATTTCTTCGGGGTGTTCATGTTCGTGGCTGCCGTGATCGTCGCAGCGGTGATCGAGGACAAAACCCGGCAGCCGATCGGCTTCTATCAGGTTCCTTATTATCCGCCGACCTATTACCCGCCGAACGGGTATCCGCAGAATTATTATCAGCAGGGCGGCTATCCGCAGAACGGCTATCCGCAGAATCCATATCCACAGTACGGCTATCCGCAGAACGGGTATCCGCAGAATGCTCCCCCGCAGAGCCCCTATCCGCAGCAGACCGGATATCCCCCGCAGCAGAACCTGAGCAGCAACCACAACACGGATTCCAATTGAATTCTGAAAGATTCGGAGGCAATGTATGAATATTCTGTATGCAGCAAGTGAGGCAAGACCGTATGTCGCATCGGGCGGACTCGCAGACGTTGCGGGCGCGCTTCCGCTCGCCCTGAATGCAAAGGGGCATGACTGCCGCGTCGTCATCCCGCTCTATAAGAGCATCGGCGAGGATATGCGGAAGGACATGACCTTCATCACATCCATTACCGTCGATGTCGCATGGAGAAAACAGTACTGCGGCATCTTCTCCGCAAATTACAAGGGCGTCACCTATTATTTCATCGACAATGAGTATTATTTCAAGCGCGACGGCATCTATGGCTTTTATGATGACTGCGAGCGGTTCGTGTTCTTCAGCCGCGCAATTCTCGAAATGCTGCGCGTGATCGACTTCAAGCCCGTCGTCATCAACTGCAACGACTGGCAGACCGCACTGACGCCGGTCTATTACCAGATCTTCTACAAGTATCAGGAGGGCTTCGACAACATCCGCACCGTATTCACGATTCACAATATCGCCTATCAGGGCAAATACGGCAAGGAGGTCCTCAATGAGGTCATGGGCATTCCGATGTATCACGCAAATCTGCTCGAATACGACGGAAATGTCAACATGATGAAGGGCGCGATCGAAACCGCGGACAAGATCACGACTGTTTCCCCGAGCTATGCATGGGAGATTCTCGACCCGTGGTATTCGCACGGGCTCGACCGCGCACTGACCAACAAGCAGTATAAGCTGACCGGCTTCCTGAACGGCATCGACGTGGACAGCTACAACCCGGCGACCGACGATGCCCTGAGCGAGCCCTATCAGCATTACAGCATCGACGACCTCTCGGGCAAGCTCGCCTGCAAGCGCGCGCTGCAAAAGGAGCTCGGCCTTCCGGAGGACGATCAGCCGCTCATCGGCATCTGCACGCGCTTTGTCGCGCACAAGGGCATCGACCTCATCCGCTATGTCTTTGAGGAGATGGTACACGACGGCTTCCACTTCGCGATTCTCGGCAGCGGCGAGCGCGTCTATGAGGATTTCTTCAAGGAAATGGCGTGGCGCTATCCGCAGGCGGTCAGCGTGACGCTGGGCTTCTATCCGCAGCTTTCCCGCAGGATTTATGCGGGCTGCGACATGTTCCTGATGCCGTCGCAGAGCGAGCCCTGCGGTCTGGCGCAGATGTATGCGATGCGCTACGGCACCATGCCGATCGTCCGCGAGACCGGCGGTCTGCGTGATTCGGTCAAGGATGCCGGCGGCGAAAACGGCACGGGCTTCACGTTCAAGACCTACAATGCGCATGATATGCTCGGTGCATGCCGCCGCGCAAAGGGCGCGTATGAGAACCCGCCCTTCTGGGAGCAGATCCAGAAGCAGGCAATGGCAGCAGATTTCAGCTGGGCACAGTCCGCAGAGCTCTACCTCGGGCTCTATAAGGAGCTGGAGAGCTGGAATCAGTAATCCGATACAATCAAGCCCCCGACTGCGGTCGGGGGCTCCCTTTGTCAGAAACGCCTGAATCAAAACTGCGCCCCGCCTGATATCCAGACGGGGCGCATGCAGTTCTTATGCCTTCATCAGAACCTTGACCTCATCGTATTCCTTCTGCACTGCCTCCTCGGGCTTGCCGGTCAGCAGGGACACAATGAAGATCGCGGCCAGTGCGCAGATAAACGCAGGCAGCAGCTCGTAAATATCCCATGCGCCGCCGAGCGGACGGACGAGGAACTTCCAGATGAAGATCATCGCGCCGCCGACGACAAGACCTGCCGCCGCGCCCCATTTATTGGAGCGCTTCCAGAACAGTGCGGTCAGCATGACCGGGCCGAAGGTCGCGCCGAAGCCTGCCCATGCGAACGAAACAACCTCAAAGACCGAGCTGTCCGGATTCCATGCAAGGATGACGCTCAGCACGGCAATGACGATCAGCACGCCGCGCGCGACCAGCATGGATGCCTTTTCGCTCAGCTTGACCTTGAACACGCCCTTCACGATGTTCTCGGACATCGAGGAGGATGCTGCAAGGAGCTGCGAGTCGGCGGTGGACATCGTGCAGGCGAGGATGCCCGCGAAGATCAGGCCGGCGACCAGTGCCGCTGCGAAGCTGTGCTCAGAGAGCACCATCGCCATTTTCATGATGACAGTCTCGGAATTGTTGACGACCTTGCCGTCCTTGTCGAGCCCGGTGAGCGCCTCAATGGTGCTGTTGTTGACGAGCTGATTGCCGACAAAGCCGATCAGAATGGCAACGCCCATTGCGATAACCACCCAGATGCTTGCGATTCTGCGGGAAATCTTGACCTGCTTCTTGTCCTTGATCGCCATGAAGCGGAGCAGGATATGCGGCATGCCGAAGTAACCGAGCCCCCATGCGAGCGTCGAAACGATCGGCAAAAAGCCAAACTTGACGCCGTATGTGAATTCGCCGTTTTCGCCGTAGGAGCGGGTCGTGGTCAGATGCAGGTAGTCCGGAATGCTCTTTGCATTGTCCACGACTGCATCCCAGCCGCCTGCCGTGTGAATGCCGTAGAGGACGATGATCGCGAGCGCGGTTGTCATCACGATGCTCTGGATCAGGTCGGTGAAGCTCGCGGCGAGGAATCCGCCGAGGCTCGTGTATGCGATGATGATGACCGCGCTGATGATCATGGCAATGTGATAATCCCAGCCGAACAGCGTGCGGAACAGCTTGCCGCAGGCGGAGAAGCCCGATGCGGTGTACGGCACGAAGAAGATCAGGATGATCAGCGCGGAAATGCCGGAGAGCAGGTGATGCCGGTCGTGATACCGGTCAGAGAAGAAGTCCGGCAGCGTGATCGAATTCGTTTTCTGCGAATAGACGCGCAGGCGCTTTGCAACGAACAGCCAGTTCAGGTATGTACCCGCCGCCAGTCCGATGGCCGTCCAGCCGACCTCCGCCGCGCCGCACAGGAATGCCAGACCCGGCAGACCCATCAGCAGATAGGAGCTCATGTCGGATGCCTCTGCGCTCATCGCGGAGACCAGCGGCCCGAGCTTTCTGCCGCCGAGGTAGAAGTCGCTGACGTCCTTGTTTTTCTTTGAGAAGACAATTCCGATCGCGACCATGCCGGACAGATAGACAATAATCGTAACCAGAATGCCGATAATGTTGGATTCCATTGGTTGATTCCTCCCTTATGTTATGGGGTAAGGCACAATTTCCTCGAACACGGCTTTGCCGTCCGTGCCTCGCTCGGAGATATGCACCTGTTTTGCTTTCCGGCGGATGGTCGGTCTGCCGTTTTCGTCGAGATAGCGCAGGATGCGCTTGCAGCCGCCGTGCGGGAAGCTGCCGTCCTCGATCTCCATATTGGCAAAGCCGCGCCGCTCAGGCGCTGCTGCCTGCTGTCTGCGCCATGCTTCCGCCAGATTCACATAATCGGTATGTGCACGGAACGCCCATGCGCGGCGCTGCGCTTCCGGCTCTTTGAACGCATCCGGCGCATCAAACATCGTGATATGCACCGTGCCGTTTGGGAGCGTTTCCTTTTCGGCGCAGTCTTGGAACGCGGCGAGCGTTTTCAGCGGGATGTGCCTGTCATATGCCGCGCCGAACCACATTTCATTCGTACACCCGAACCAAACGCCGTCAAATTCGGTTGTGAAGCCCGGAAACTGCCGGTTGTCGATCAGCGGTGTCGGCGGCGTGGTGTTCTGATAAATGAGCGCTACCTCTGTGATCTCCGGATGCTCCGCTTTGATTTTTGCGACCGATTGGTTTTCGTTATCACGCAGGAAATTGCCATACGAATTCCAAGAAGATTCCGCATTCGTGCGCAGCGCCGCAGAATGAATCGGGTGCGTCTGCGCAAAGCGATGCACGGTTTCCTGCACGGCATCATAGCAGTCATCCTCCAGATGCAGAAATATGCAGAGGATATCCGTCGCCGGCTCATAGCGGAAAGACAGCCGGTCATGAATGCCGGTGTGCGCCGAAATATGCATGACATCATCATACGAAAGATTCAGCCGGAGCTGTTCCCAGAAGGTCTTGCTGCCGAGCCTGCGAAACTGCCGCGCTTTCTGCGTCGATCTGAAACCGGTCGGCTGAAAGCGCATCAGCTCATGTGAGAGCGTGATGATGTCATCTGCGGGAACCTCATTCCGCGGCAGATGCATCACAAGGTGAATGCCGTCCATCAGAACAGTCCGGTGATAACGCCGTTATCATCGACGTCGATGCTTTCCGCGGCGGGCTTTTTGGGCAGTCCGGGCATGGTCATGATATCGCCGGTCAGTGCAACGAGGAATCCCGCGCCTGCCGAGACCTTGACATTGCGGATTGTGACGGTGAAGCCCTCCGGCGCGCCGAGCGCATCCTTATCGTCGGTGAAGCTGTACTGTGTTTTCGCCATGCACACCGGCAGCTTATCGAAGCCCAGCGCCGTGAGCTGCGCGATCTGCTTCTGCGCCGCCGGCAGAATGTTGATGCCGTCCCCGCGGTACACATTCTTCACGATTGCCTCGATTTTCTGCTCAATGGTGCCGTCGAGCTCATAGGCAAAGCGGAAATCGCCGCGCTCCTCCTCGCAGAGCCGCACGACCTCGCGGGCGAGCGCCTCGCCGCCCTTTCCGCCCTCCGCCCATACGGTCGAGAGCACGACATTGACGCCCAGCGCTTTGCATTTTTCGATCACGCACTGCACCTCTGCGTCGGTGTCGGTCGGGAAGCGGTTGATCGCCACGACAGAGGGCAGCCGGTACACCTCCTTGATATTGGAGACATGGCGCAGCAGATTCGGCAGACCCGCTTCGAGTGCCGCGAGATTCTCCGCGCCGAGTTCGGTTTTCGCAAGGCCGCCGTGCAGCTTCAGCGCACGGATTGTCGCGACAATGACAACCGCAGAGGGCGTCAGCCCTGCCATGCGGCACTTGATATCGAGGAATTTCTCCGCACCGAGATCGGCGCCGAAGCCCGCCTCGGTGATCGCATAATCGCTCAGTGCGAGCGCGGTTTTCGTCGCAAGAACGGAGTTGCAGCCGTGTGCGATATTCGCGAACGGGCCGCCGTGAACGAGCGCGGGCGTCCCCTCAAGGGTCTGCACGAGATTCGGCTTCAGCGCATCCTTCAGCAGCGCGGTCATGGCGCCGACCGCGTTGAGATCGCCGGCAGTCACCGGCTTCTCGTCATAGGTATACGCGACGACGATGCGCGAGAGGCGCTCCTTGAGATCGGAGATCGAGGTCGCGAGGCAGAACACCGCCATGATCTCGGATGCGACCGTGATATCATAGCCGTCCTCGCGCGGAACACCGTTGATTCTGCCGCCGAGGCCGTCCGTGATATAGCGGAGCTGGCGGTCGTTCATATCGACGCAGCGCTTCCATGTGATTCTGCGCGGGTCGATGTTCAGTGCATTGCCCTGATAGATGTGGTTGTCGAGCATCGCCGCGAGCAGGTTGTTTGCCGCGCCGATCGCGTGGAAATCGCCGGTGAAGTGCAGGTTGATGTCCTCCATCGGGACGACCTGTGCATAGCCGCCGCCGGCAGCGCCGCCCTTGATGCCGAAGACCGGCCCGAGCGAGGGCTCCCGCAGCGCGACGGTGACATTCTTCCCGATGCGGCGCATGCCGTCCGCGAGGCCGATCGTCGTGGTGGTCTTGCCCTCGCCGGCAGCGGTCGGGTTGATCGCCGTCACGAGAACGAGCCTGCCCTGCTTCCCGGAAGCGCCGAGCTTTTTGGGGTCGATCTTTGCCTTGTACTTGCCGTACTGCTCCAGTGCGTCATCCGGAATGCCTGCTGCTGCGGCAATTTCGGTGATCGGCTGCATTTGTGCGGCCTGTGCGATTTCAATATCCGTGAGCATGGTTTGTACCTCCTCAGTCTGAAATTTTGCAGATACATATTTTATATACCGTAAATAGTATACCATAAACGCCGCATATTTGTCAAATCCTTTTTATTGGGGCGGTTTAGATATTGCGCTGCAAAGAAAAACCGGAATTTGTACGATTGACATTTTGCTTTGATTGTGATACAATATATGCATAATCAAACTGCCACCGGGTAGTGTAATGCGTCAGCATTCGTTTACACATCGTTAGGTCTTAGAAGATGTGTATGCGGATGCTTATTATTTTGGGGAGGCTTTATGAAAATCTCAGCCCGGTATTTTTCGAGGACAGAGCTTCTTTTATGGTCGCTGTCTGTTTCTTTTGTGATTCTGTCATTTTGTATTTTCGACCGCGAAAGCTATCTGACACTTTTTGCATCCCTGATCGGCGTGACCGCGCTGATCTTCAATGCAAAGGGCAACCCGGCCGGGCAGGCTCTTACGGTTATATTCAGCCTGCTTTACGGGGTGATTTCATTTCGCTTTTCTTACTACGGTGAAATGATCACATATCTTGGTATGACAATGCCAATGGCTGTTTTTGCACTCATTGCATGGCTGAAAAACCCGTACGCAGGGAACAGGGCGGAGGTTCGGGTGAACAGCATAGAAAAACCGGAGCAGATGCTGATGTGGTTTCTGACTGCTGCGGTTACAGTGATGTTTTATTTCATTCTGCGGTATTTTCATACCGCAAGCCTCATACCGAGTACGGTTTCGGTAACAACAAGCTTTCTTGCCGTATACCTCACTTTTCGCAGGTGCCCGGCGTTTGCTCTGGCATATGCCGCAAACGATACCGTTCTGATCGTCTTATGGAGTCTGGCAAGCCGGAAGGATATGCGCAATATTTCTGTCGTTGTCTGCTTTGCTGCATTTCTGGTGAATGATATATACGGTTATATCAGCTGGCGGCGGATGAAGAACCGGCAATCGGCCTGACCCCGATTGCCGGTCATTTCTAATTTCCGGCACAAAAAAAGCTCCGCCCCGCCCGGAACGCAATCTGCCGGATTGCGTTTCTCAGGCGGGAACGGAGCCTGATTTCCGATCTGCGGACTACGGTGCAGCGACGGTGACAGAGCCGAGGCGGAAGACCGGGCGCACGGATTCATGGGGGCTGTCTCCTGCGATTATCTGAACGGAATCCGTCGGAACAAAGCGATAGACCGTACCGGGGGCGGCGTTTTCCGGGATCGTACATCTGACCGTGCAGAGCACGGTACCCGCCGGCAGCGTCTCCGTGCCGGAAACTGCCGTGACAAAGTGGAATGTGCTGCCGAAAACCGTACAAAGCCCGGGCTCCTCACCCAGTGTGATTACCTCATCCGGCTGCAACTCCGGCAGCGGCGCGCCGTCGCTTTCGATGTCAAGATGCAGCTCGATTCCGGAAAATGTGTAATCCGTTGCCTGAATCAGCTCCAGCGTAATCGTCTCTCCGGCATGCGCAGTCTGATCGCGCAGCAGCAGGACATAGGAATCTGCGGGGTATTCCTCGCTCTGTGCCGCGGTCGTATCGCTGACGCCCGTGCTTTCCGCAGTCGTTGTGGTCACAGTGCTGCTGCTCGCGGGCTCAGTTGTGACAGCAGTCTGCCGGGTGCTCTGCGGCTGCGGCGGAATTGTATCCGTGCCGGTTGCGGTTGATGTCGTGCCGGAGGTCTGCTCCGGTGCGGTCTGTTCCGGCGCAGTCTGTGTCGATTCGGTATCGGTCGTCGCGGCGGTACCGGAAGCGGATTCCGTGCTCGTGACCGGTTCGGTATGCTCGGATGTGCTGAGGGTCGTGTCGGCGGTTGCCGAGGTGGTCTGCTCGGCAAGGTCCGTCCGGCTGATCTGCTCGGGCTCCTGATTCTGCTTCAGCCCGCGGAACAGGAAGAATCCTGTGCCGAATGTCAATAGCAGGCATGCTGCCAGCGGCAGAAACCGCAGTGCGAGGAGCCGGCTGCCCGCTGTGTGCTCCGCCGCGTGCTTCACAGGGCGCTGCATTTCGGCGTTCTCCGGCTCAATCTCCGGGGAAGGCGCAATACCTGCCCTTGCGCGGATGCGCCCGGCGAGCCTGCGCTTTTGCTCCTCCGTGATTGAAAATTCGCCCTTGAGCTGCGGATAAATACCGCGCTCCTCTCTGTCATGCTGCTGTTTCATGTGCCTTCCACCCCCGTTTCCTTTCGTATGAGCTCGCGCGCCCTTGCAACGCGCGTCCGGACTGTACTTTCATTCAGCTTCAGCATATCCGCCGTCTCGCGGACGCTGTATCCCTCTATCGCAAAGAGCACCAGCGGAAGCCGGTATTTCTCCGGCAGCGCATTGACCGCCTGCATGACGCTTTGCAGGTCGGCGTCTGCCTGTGCGGGCGGGTGTGCGAGCTCCTCCGGCAGCCGTTCGTCGCGGATGCGGCGCCTGCGCTGCCGCAGCTCATTGATACAGAGGTTGCGCGTGACGGTAATGAGCCATGCGCGCGCCTGTGCGTCCTCCGGGAAGCTGTGCCCGCGCTCCAGCAGCCGGACGAATGCTTCCTCGGTCATGTCCTCGGCATCCTCCCGGTTATGCATATAGGAATACGCAATACTGTAAATCAGAGAGACATTTTGCTCATAGATCCGGCTGAAGCTCTGCTCCGGCATTCCGCACCACCTCCGTTCCGCAGACTGTTGTGCATGGTTTTGCCTTATCATGATAACAAATCCCGCTGCAAAAAGTCTCATTTCCGGCGAAAAATCGGCGCATTGCACAAATCCCGATGCAAAAATTTGGTCATGTATCCGAATCGAAAAAAAGCTGGGACAAATCGCCTCCGGAATTGTTTTCATTTACAGAGACGCGCAAAGCGGACTCTGATTCCGTTCCGAAACAAAACTTATGAAACAGGAGGAGATTTTTATGAAAAAGAAACTTGCAGCAATTCTGATGAGCGCGGTCTGCGGTGCGGCAGTAGCAGTATCGGTCAGTGCGCCGTGCAGTGCGGCGGCGAAGGCAGCGCCCGCCGTCCGGCTGATGGGCGATCTGGACGGAGACCTGAGCGTTTCCGTTGAGGACGCGCAGATGGCGCTCCAGCTCTACACGGACAGCCTTGCGGAAAAGGCCAGTGCAAATGCCGATCTGGAAAACGGCGTCGCGGATATCGACATGGACGGCAAAATCGACGCGGGAGATGCACAGAATATCCTGAGCTATTACTGCCGGACGCTTTCCGGGCAGCAGCCGCTCTGGGCGGAATACCGTGAGGTATCCTACATCGACGGCAACGATCATTACAATCAGGACAAGTACATCTGGGACGAGGAAGCCGGCGAAATGGTCGAGAATCCGAACTATGAATACAAGGACACGGTGTTCGGCAAGACCGGCATGTATCTCGAAGTCGGCTGCGCACAGGGCGCGCCCGGCGAAACCGTCGAGGTTCCGGTTTATGTTGCGGGTGCTCCGCTGATGGCGGGCTTCCAGTTCTATCTGAATCAGAGCGGCGACGCGCTTCTGACGGCGATCCGCTCCGATCTGGAGGAGATGTTCCCCAATTCGGATTTCATCTACAACACAGACCCGGAAGTGGGCGCATTGGTCTGGTGCGCTGCACGCGGCGATAATATGTCCGTTGAGGACGGCACCGTGATCGGCACCTTCAGCTATCGGATTCCGGAGAATGCCGAATCCGGCGCGCACTATCCGCTGGTGATCGACAAGGTGAACACGATGTTCGTCACGAACGGCGAGGAGCTCGGGGGAAATATTTTCGGCGAGTCGCACCGCGCTGCGTACCAGTATACGCTGCTGGACGGCGTGATCGTCGTGAAATAACATCTGATCCTTTCAGGCAACACCGCACAAAGCCCGCCTGACGGCTTGGCGGCACATCTGCTTGCAGCTTTTCCGTCATCTTGCATGAAAACTCCTTGCTGGGCGCATGGTTCGCAAAGCGAAACTGCGCAGTTTGCAAGCAAACGTGCGACAGCCCAGCGGCGTCGTTTTCATACAATCTGACGAAAGATCTGACTGCGCATCTGCACCACCAGCTCTGTGCGGTGTTGCCTTCACAGAATGAACGGGGCAGGGATGAAGTTTCCCTGCCCCGTTTATTCTGTTATTCCTGCCCGTTCCGGTATTCCGAGGGCGTGCGCCCGGTCACCTTCTTAAACTGCTTCATGAAATAGCTCTCCGACGAATACCCGCACTGCTCGGAAATCTCCGCGATCGAAAGCGTACTCTGCGTCAGCAGTGCCTTTGCCTTCTCCACGCGGAATACGATCAGATCCTCAAAAATGCTCCCGCCGAAGATGCTCCGGTAATTCTTTTGCAGCGCGCTCTTGCTGATGTTCAGCTCCCGGCACATCTCCTCGATTGTCCAGCGGCGCTCCGGCTCAGCCTCCATCTCTCCGCGGAGCGCCTGAAGCCTGCCGATCAGCTCGGCGTTCCGCGCCTTTCGCTCCGGCTCCTGCATCGGCTGTGCTGCCGGGCTGTGCAGCGGATACAGCCGCGCCAGATTCAGCGTCAGGGTGCTCACATATTGCAGATAGCGCTGATCGTACATTGCATCGGCCTCCGAAAAGGAGAGCGCGATCATCCCGAATTTCTGCGCATTGAGATGCAGCAGCGAGAGAAACACCGCCCGCGGCGCCGCCTGCCCGTTCAAGAATTCCGTGACATGCATCGGAGAAAACGGCGCATCATCGCATATTTCCGGCACCGCCTCCGCCTTGCAGCGCACTGCCCTGTGCAGCATCGGCAGGCCGGACGCGGCATCCTCCCGCTCCGGCGAAAACAGCGCGATCTGCATTTCCGCGAGCTGATAGAGAATCCGGGAATGCAGCGCGGCGCGCACCAGCAGGTCACTGACGGATTCGGTCTGCGCAAGGTCGGGCGCCATGTCATCGGCAAAGACCTCCTCCAGCCACATCCGCGGCTTGCCATCGGAGGAGCCGCGCATGAGCTGCTTTACGGGTACGGCCGTGCAGCCGCAGGAGCTCCCGACCAGAAAGCCGTCCTCGCGCCTGCGGTGCTTCGGGCTCAGCACCCCGGTGATATTCCGCAGCAGCCGCCGGACCGCATCCGCGCCGAGCTGCTCATGATTGCGGGCATAGGTCGTCAGCGTGACGTCGATATTCGCGGAAAAGGGGAAGCCGTCGTAGCCGGTGACGGCAACATCCTCCGGCACGCGGATGCCGGCGCCCTGCAAGCATTTGATCAGTGACATGGCCGTGACGTCGTTTGCGCAGGCAACCGCTTCCGGCATCGGCAGCTCGCCGGAGACGATCCGTGAGGCAAAGGCCATCGAGGAATCGACCCAGAAGGTGCCGTAGGAATAATACGATTCATCATATTCCAGCCCGTGCTTTTCCATCATATCCTTGTAGGCGCGCAGTCTGGTCTCCGCCTGCATGACATGCTCCGGGCCGGTCAGGCAGTAGATTTTCCGGAAGCCGTGAACCTCGATCAGATGCTCGACGACCCTGCAAAAATCGTAGTAATCGTCATGCTGCGTGGTATCGAAAACCGGATGCTCCTGCTCGTCCACGGTCATGACATAGCGGTTTGACTGCGTCAGGTACTGCTCGATGAGCGCGATCGCGCCGCTGCCCATGACGGTGTCATCCTTGATGTAGAGAAAGCCGTCGAATTCCTCCGAAAGAATCAGGCGGAACAGCTCACACTCGCAGTCTGCATGCGGCGCGGTGCAGAACGGAAGCTGCACCAGCGGAGAGAGC
Source organism: Oscillospiraceae bacterium (assembly GCA_017460835.1). Taxonomy (GTDB): domain Bacteria; phylum Bacillota; class Clostridia; order Oscillospirales; family Ruminococcaceae; genus Firm-04. The sequence continues at coordinate 6,844 of JAFUAD010000007.1, read as the reverse complement.
ACGATTATCTCGCAGCCGCAGAGCTCTGCCTGCGAGAGCGCGCCTCTTAGGATTCCCGTCAGGTAATCCCGTGACAGCACCGGCGCGATTACCCCGATCAGCGGTCGTTTTTTCATATGATGCCCCCTCCTTCTGCCGGCAGATGCCCGGAAGTCCGTGCAGTTCATTACATGTAATATTATATCACATCCTGTGCAAAATTGCAACACGATTTTACAGTTTTGCACTTACAATGCGTATAAAAACATATAAATATTACACATTATTCCATTGACCGGCGGGAGAGAATATAGTACAATATAGGAAAGAATTGCCGCGGAAGGCGGTGATTCTCAGAAACACAGGAAAAGCCCGTGCATCCGGCAGCGCCGGCAGATTTTTGCCTTCACCGCCCGACCCCTTCCGGAACGTGATCCGCAGAGCCGCCCGCGTGATGCATGATGCCGCAGCTTCTCCGCATACACAAGCTGTCCCGCACGGCAGATGCACTGCGGGGTACATAAGGGGGAAACAGAAAATGCAGAAAAAACTGTCGGCAGTGCTGACAGCGGCCGCCCTTTGCAGCTCGATGCTGAGCGCAATGCCGGCGCCTGCCGCCGCCGCTGCCGGGGAGTACCTCATCCGCGACAAATGGGGCTACTGCACCAGCGCAAACTATGTCGAATCCGAGCATTTCGTCATTTTCTACGGGAACAATGACACGACCGGACAGGTCAACGATGCATTTTTGCAGCGGAATCTGGCGGACTATGAAAAGCTCTGGAAATGCTACGGCGAATACCTCGGCATGGAAAACATGAATGTCGATATCTACGGCAGAAGCACGCAGAAGTACAAAACGAACATCTACCTGACCTATACCGGCCTTGACCAGTATCCGGACGGCTGGGCGTTCATGAGCGCCGAGGACGGCTACGGCATCGAGATCATCAGCCCGAACGCGATGCTCGATGACCTCACGATCGCGCATGAATTCGGCCATGTCGTCACGATGCAGCAGAAGGCGTGGGTCGATCAGGACATCACCGGCGCATGGTGGGAGCCGCTCGCAAACTGGTTCCGCGAGATGTACCTTTACAGCGATTACTACACCGGCAATACCAAGACCTGCTGGTTCGAGCCGTACATCCGCAACATGAGCCTGACGCTCCCGCACGGGCGCAATTATTACGAGGTCTGGCCGTTCCTCGTCTATCTCTCCTACAATCCGGACAATCTGCCCGGGCTCGGCATCACTTCGGTCCAGCGCATCATCTCCGAGGCAAAGGCGAATGAGTACCCGATGGACACGATCACGCGGCTGTTCGGCACCGACGCACAGACCGTGTTCGGGCACTACGCAAAGCGCATGGCGACCTTTGATTTCGGCGCACAGGATGCCTACCGCTCGGAATTCAATAAAAAGCTCTCCGATTCCAAATATTACTGGAACCTGTTTTACACCGTTCCAGAGGACAGCAGCACCGGCTGGCTGACTGTTCCGGAGGAGGACGCGCCGATGCAGACCGGCATCAACATCGTGCCGCTGCAAATCACCGGCGACAGCATTTCCGTGAACTTCAAGGGTCTCTCCGATGACGCAAATGCCGGCTGGAAGGCATGCATTGTCACAGTCGACGCATCGGGCAATGAGACCTACTCCGACCTTTTCGGAGACGGCGATTCGATGACCGTTTCCGCGGCGGGCGCAGCGTCGGCCTATCTGACCGTCGCCGGCACGCCCAAGAAGTTCAATGCGGTCAATGCATTCCACAAGGACAATGTTTCCTCCTACAAATCCGGCACAGAGCGCCGCAGATACCCCTATGCCGTGCAGCTCTCCGGCGCAGCGGTCATCCCGCAGGCAACGACCTATGCAAAGGGCAGCGGCCATGCGCATCCGAACGGCGGCGGCTGGGTCGCAAACGGCGCGACCGTTGCGGATTCCGTCTATGTCGGGCCGAACGCAATGGTGCTCGGAACGGCGAATATCTCCGGCAATGTCCGCATCGAGGATTACGCGATTGTCGCGGGCAGCGCGACGGTCAGGGACAACGCGGTGATTTCGGGTCACGCGATCGTGGACGGCGGCGGCATGATCTATGACAACGGCTGGAAATTCGGCAGCGTCACGGTCAGCGGCAATGCCGTCATCAGCGACAGCGCCGTGGTCAGCGGGCTCTGCGAAATCTCCGGAAATGCGAGAATTCTCCAGAAGGCCTACCTGACCGAAAATGTCAAGGTGAGCGACGAGGCGACCGTCAAGGGCATGAGCTACTGCTACGGCAAGGGCAATTACTCCGGGCAGGCGATCCTCGACGGCGACTATGCCAACGAGGAGACCCGCAGCAGCGGCATTTCCTTCGGCTGGCTCGATGACACCGTTTCGCGGCAGTATACCGACGGGATGATGCTCGGCTACGATTTTGCGAATGAATCGGCAGTCTGGGCGGCAGACAAGCACACCGCGACCGATGCACTGCTTTCGGGCGCGGAATGGCAGAGCGAGCGCACCTCTGCAAAGGGCGTCGTCAGCTTCTCCGGCAGCGGAGATGCCCTCCTGCTCGACAATTCGTTCATGCAGACACAAAACCTGCAAATCAGCCTCGCAGCGCTCTGGAAGGGCGGCACCGCACAGCAGGAGCTCTTCCGCTTCGGCGATGAAAAGGCCGCGATCGCATTCACGCCGAGCAATCAGAACGGCGTCGCGGAGCTCACGGTCACCGACGGCAGCAAAACCGAGACCCTGACCGCCTCCGCACCGCTTGCAAAGGGCGAATGGAGCAAGATCACCGTACAGATCATCAACGGAACGGGCACGCTGCTCATCAACGGGCAGCAGGCCGCGAGCAAGAGCCTCTCGCTGACGCCGGTCGATGTGATGTGCGCGGCGGAGCAGGATCTTTGCACTGTCGGCGGCAGCTTCAAGGGCGCGGTCGATTATGTCAATTTCTATTTCCAGCAGACCGCTGAGCCGACTGTCACATACAGCGGCAAAGAGGAGGCCGACGACACCGACCCCGGCAGAGTCCGCGGGGATGTCGATGCGAACGGGAAATTCGAGCGCGCAGATGTCATCATGATGCAGCAATACCTGCTGGGCGCTGGCACGCTGACCGACTGGGAAGCGGGCGATATGGACGGCAGCGGTAAAATCAGCACCGCCGACCTCTCGTTCATGCAGCGCGAGATCGTGCGGTGAATCAGCGGAATTTTACAGATCATACAGCGGGCGGTGCCGGTCGGTGCCGCCCGCACTTGTGCATATTGCTGTATGGGTATGTAGAAAATTCGTGAAAATAGCGGCTTGTTTTTTTGTGCAGTTTGTGCTATAATGAAGTATATCTGTGCAGTTTGTTCACATTCTGCCTCCGGATATCACAACAAGCATGATATTCTGCAAAAAAAGGAGCGTAACACCTATGAAACAATTCGGCCATTTCGATGACGTGCGCAAGGAATACGTCATTCAGTCCCCCCGGACACCGTACCCGTGGATCAACTACCTCGGTACACAGGCTTTCTTTTCGCTGATCTCCAACACAGCAGGCGGATACAGCTTTTATAAGGATGCCCGCCTCCGCCGCATCACGCGCTATCGCTACAACAATGTCCCGATCGACATGGGCGGCAGATATTTCTACATCAAGGACGGCGAAACCGTCTGGAATCCGGGCTGGTCGCCGGTCAAAACCGAGCTCGACGCCTATGAGTGCCGTCACGGTATGGGCTATACCGTCATCACAGGTCAGAAAAATGACCTGAAGGCAGAGGTTACCTTCTTTGTTCCGCAGAATTACGACGGAGAGGTGCAGCAGGTCGTTCTGACCAATACCGGCTCCGCAGCCAAGACCTTCAAGTTCTGGTCCTTTGCAGAATGGTGTCTCTGGGATGCGCAGGATGACTGCACCAACTTCCAGAGAAACTTCTCCACCGGCCGCGTCGAGGTCGAGGGCTCTGCGATCTATCACAAGACAGAGTACAGAGACAGACGCGATCACTATGCATTCTATACCGTCAACGATACCATCGACGGCTACGATACCGACCGCGATTCCTTCATCGGCCTTTACAACGGCTTCGGCGATCCGCAGGCCGTGACCGAGGGCAAGGCGTTCAATTCCTTCGCGGACGGCTGGTCTCCGATCGCATCGCACTATAAGGAGATCACCCTTCAGCCGGGCGAATCCAAGACGCTGATCTTCATTCTGGGATATGTCGAGAATCCGGTTGACAAGAAGTTCCTCGCAGACGGCCAGACCATCAACAAGGAAAAGGCCTATGCGATGATCGAACAGTACAACACCCCGGAGAAGGTCGCGGCAGGTCTGGATGAGCTCAGAGCTGCATGGGACAAGCTCCTCGGCATCATCAATGTCAAGACCTCGGATGACAGAGTGAACCGCATGGTCAATATCTGGAACCAGTATCAGTGCATGGTCACGTTCAATCTCTCCCGCTCCGCTTCGTATTTTGAGAGCGGCATCGGCAGAGGCATGGGCTTCCGCGATTCCAACCAGGATATCCTCGGCTTTGTCCATCAGATTCCGGACAGAGCAAGAGAGCGCCTGATCGACCTCGCCTCGACCCAGCTCGAGGACGGCGGCTGCTATCACCAGTATCAGCCGCTCACCAAGAAGGGCAATTCCGATATCGGCGGCGACTTCTCCGATGACCCGCTGTGGATGATCCTTTCCGTCGGCGCATACATCAAGGAGACCGGCGACTGGAGCATTCTCGACGAGGCTGTGCCGTATGACAACGATGCGGCAAAGGCAAAGCCGATGCTCGATCACCTGACTGTTTCCTTCTATCATATTGTCAACAATCTCGGCCCGCACGGCCTGCCGCTTGCCATGCGCGCAGACTGGAACGACTGCATCAACCTCTCCTGCTTCTCCGATAAGCCGGGCGAGAGCTTCCAGACCTACACGAACCCGAAGTTCGCGGCTGAGGGCGGCTATTCTAAGGTTGCGGAGTCGGTCATGGTCGCAGCGCTCTTTACCTATGCAGGCCCGACCTATGTCGGCATCCTGAAGCATCTTGGCAAGGACGATGAGGCCGCAAAGGCACAGGCTGAGATCGACAAGATGAAGCAGAATGTCATGGAATCCGCATTCGACGGCGACTGGTTCCTCCGTGCATACGATGCCTCCGGCGCCAAGATGGGCAGCAAGGAGTGCGAGGAGGGCAAGATCTTCATCGAGCCGCAGGGCTTCGCGGTCATGTCCGAGATCGGCAAGGATCAGGGCGCGGATATCAAGACGCTCGAATCCATTGACAAGTACCTCAATACCAAGTACGGTCTTGTCCTGAACAACCCGGCATTCACAAAGTATTACATCCAGTACGGCGAAATCTCGACCTATCCGGGCGGCTACAAGGAAAACGCCGGTATCTTCACGCACAACAATGCATGGATCATCTGCGCAGAGGCATATGCCGGCAGAGGCGACAAGGCATTTGAATATTACAGCAAGATCGCGCCGGCATTCAATGAGGAGATCTCCGACCTGCACAAGACCGAGCCGTATGTCTACGGCCAGATGATCGCGGGCAAGGATGCCTCCCGCTTCGGCGAGGGCAAGAACTCGTGGCTGACCGGTACCGCGGCATGGAACTTCGTCGCGATCTCGCAGTACATCCTCGGTATCTCCGCAGACTTCGACGGCCTGAAGATCGACCCGTCCATCCCGAAGGCATGGGACGGCTTCACCGCAACGAGAAAGTTCCGCGGCGCAACCTACAACATCACCGTTCAGAATCCGGATCACATCTCAAAGGGTGTGAAGTCCGTGACGGTTGACGGCAAGGCGATCGAGGGCAACGTCATTCCGGTATTCCCGGAGGGCGGCGAGCACACGGTCACAGTCGTTCTCGGCTGATGCAATAAAAAACGCAGACCCGGCACAGTTCATCGGAGCTGTGCCGGGTTTTTGTGCAAAAATTCAAGCGGACGGCACAAAACCGTCCGCTTTTTCTGTTCAGTAATAGGCTCTCCGGTTCTGCATGGCATAATAGTGTGCAGTTTTCCGGCAGTTTCCGCAGATAATCAGCCCGACGATCACAACGACGGTGGAGATCAGCAGATGCGGTGCATACCGGAAGATGGCCAGCGAAACAGACGAGCCCGATGCATCCAGCAGCCTTCTCATAAAGCTCCTGACCAGAAGCACAAACAGCAGCTCGAATATCTGTGCGACAAAGACGGCGCGCAGGATATTGCCCGCATGTGACCAAGCCTTATCGTAATCTCCCGAGGAGGCTCGCACAAGCACCATGATGCCGCAGATCACCGCGATTACGACCGCGACCGCATTCATCACCATAACGCCGATGATATCAATCATTGCCCATTTCAGAGAATTGTACGCAGACCTGTATTCGCTCGGCAGGTCTTCCATCATCTCGTCCATTTCGGAAATTGCATCGAATGCTTTGCTAAGGCTGGTCAGGTCGTCGATATAGCCGATGTAGCTATATCCGCCGTCTGAGCCTGCATCTCCGAGATCCCACAGGGAATAATATTCGTAGTCCATCGAAGACCGGCCGGATCGGCTGAGAAGCCGCTCCAGATTGCGCTCCGATGTATCCGGGATGCCGATGACCTTTCCGACAAAGAGCATGATGACTCCGGCGATTCCGAGCAGCAGCATGAGGAACACGCCGCCCCTTGCAAATCCGCTGAGCTGAACCGGCGGCCGGTTTCCGAAGTTGTAGTTCGGATTCGGCGTAATATAGGAGGGGGGAGGAGGGGAGTAAACCGGCGGCTGTGCATAGACCGGCGGCTGCGCATAGACGGGCTGCTGCGGGTAAACCGGCTGCTGCGGATAGACCGGCTGAACCGGCGCGGGCTGCGGCGCGG
>JAFUAD010000032.1 GCA_017460835.1 Oscillospiraceae bacterium | reverse complement strand
GCATCTCCAGCCCGTCGAAAAAATTTTTCGACGCAGGCTTTAGTAAGAGATACCTTTTTTGTCTCTTTTTAGGCAGAGTATACGGTTTCCTCACTGTTTTTTATACTTTTTGCCTATTGACATTTCACCGTAGGACTTCCACGGCAGAATGATCGCTCCGGCGGGCTGTGTAAACAGATCTGTCAGATACTGCTCCGCATCCAGTCCGTTTGCCTGCGCAGTCACAACGATCGAATACAGTGCCGCGCTGCACTTTGCGCCGTTTGCTGTATTGCTGAACAGCCAGTTTTTCCTTCCAACCGCAAACGGCCTGATTGCATTCTCAGCACGGTTATTGTCAATCGGCACATTGCCGTCCTCAAGGAATGTATACAGGTACGGCTTTTCATGCAGCGCATATTGCACCGCTTCTGCCAGCTTACTCTTGCCGCTGACCTGAAGCGATTCCAGCCACGCAAAAAGCTCGTCCAGCAAAGGCTTGATCTTTGCGAGACGTTCCTTGTATCGTTCTTCTGCCGACATATCCTTCAGCAGCCCTTCCTCATGGTAGATGCGGGCAAAATATTCGACCGCTTTCGCCGCGATTGACGAACCATGCGCAGACTTGTCCTTCGGCATTGCATTGACGAAATATCTTCGCGCATGCGTCATGCACCCGCAATGCTTCACGCTGGTCACCACATGGTATCCGCTGTAGCCGTCCCGTACCAGATAACCATTGAATCCTCGCAGAAATACCTGCGCATTTTCACCTTTTCTGGTCGGTTTGTAATCGAAAATGATGATACTGCGGTCATTCATTTTGCCATTACAATACACCCACATTTTGGATTCGGCGGTCGCCTTTCTGCCTTCCTCATGCAGCACCTGAATCCGCGTTTCATCAGCATGGATAACTGTACCGGCAAGCAGCATTTCATGCATCCTCTGCACGATCGGCAGACACCATTGCTCCGCTGCGATTCCGACCCAGTTGGACATCGTCGCTTTCAGCAGCGAAATATGCTTCGATGCCAGGTCTTTTTCCTGCCGGTGCAGCGGAACGGCCTTGCCGTATTTTTCATACACAATATGTGCCAGCAGTTCCGGCGAGCAGAAGCTGCCCGGAATCATCGGCTTCGGATATTCCGCACGGCGGATATTGCAGTGCTCGATGTCATCGGTATGGTTTGCGTCATTCTTCGGATTCTCGCCGCAGTTCGGGCATTTGTAGGTATAAACGATATGCCGGCGGATATGGTATTTTGCAGGCGTATAGACCAGCTCATCATAAGCCTTTTCTTTACCGATTTCTTTCATCTCTGCACCGCAGTTTTCGCAGACAGGATGCTCTTCTTTATGCTCGATTTCTTCGACAGGAAGCGCGCTCATCCAATCATCATGTGTACGCTTTTTCTTGCGTTTGTGCTCCGGAACAGTGATCGTTTCTTCTGTTTTCTTTCCGCCCGTAGTCTGCATTCCGGGGAACAACAGGAGTTGCGTACCGTTATCCATAATAACAGCGGACTGTTCTGTTTTGCGTCCGAAGACCTGCTTTTTCAGCCATGCAAGCTGATCCTGCATAAGTGCGAGTTCTTCTTTCAGAACAGCGTTTTCACGTTGGAGTGCAGCAATAATCTGAGTTGATGACTGGTCACTTTGTATTGTTTTCTGCTCAGACATTCCGCACACCTCCGCTCGTTTTATGATACTTTTATTATACCATAAAACGGGCGAAAAAGCAAGGAAAATCACCGAATTCTACTTGCTTTTCTTCAATAGCGCGTTACAAAAGCTTGATGGAGCGAATCAATCAGGGCATCGGGCATATGAAAATCTGTGATATTCGCCCGCAACATCTGAACAAGCTCTATCAGGAGCTGTCGCAAGAGGGAATCAGAAATAATACGAAGGCTGTAATGCGCGAGGAAATTGATCTGAAAGCGCTGATCAAGAGCTTCGGGCATTCCAACGCAGAACGATTTGTGAAAGAGAACGGTATGAGTCTGACGACGTACCGCGCTATGATGCATCATGAACCGGTCAGACTGAAAACAGCCCAGAAGATGGCTGATGCGCTGTCGATAGATATGAAAAAGCTGTTTGAAATACAAGAGGATATGCGTCCGCTGTCTCCAAAGACCGTTCTGGAGCATCATCGGCTGATTCATCTGATTCTGCGACAGGCAGAAAAAGAATTGCTTATACCGTTCAATCCTGCTGACAGAGCGACACCGCCCAAAGCGACAAGAGCAAAAGTGCAGTATTTCGAGAAAGAACAGGTCGCAGCAATTTTGGATGCAGCCGATCAGGAGCCGCTGAAATGGAAAACCGTGATTCATCTGCTGATTGCGACCGGCGGCAGGCGCAGTGAAGTGCTGGGCTTGACATGGGAACACGTTGACTTTGTGTTCAATCGCGTTCAGATCATTCAGACAGTCGGATATGAGAAAGGCTACGGCACATTTGTTGACAAGACAAAGAACGAAACATCCGAACGCTGGATCAAGCTGCCGCCGGAGACAATGGAGCTTCTAAAAGAGTACCGTGACACATATTATGAATCGTTAAAGGAAGCAGCCGGAAACAGTTGGGAAGGTGAGGGCTTTCTGTTCGTGCAGGACAGCGGAAAGCATCTCGGAAAGGTTATGCATCCGGATTCGATCACAGGCTACTGCAACAGGTTTTCCGACAAGTATAACCTTCCGCATATCAATCCCCACGCTTTCCGGCACACACAGGCTTCGCTGCTGCTGTTTGCAGGGCTTGACATCATCACGGTCTCGCGGCATCTAGGTCATGCCAAGCCTTCTACGACGACCGATCTGTACGCCCATGTGCTGCAAGAGGCAGAAAGCCGTGTTGCTGACGCAATGGGAAGTATTCTGTTCTCAACACGAAAGCAGCTCCCAAAGGATGATTCTGCACCGAAAAGTCAGTCCGAATCTGCGGCAGGGTAAAAAAAGAGAACGATATTGCAATACCGTTCTGCTGTGTCCAAAATATGAAATTGATGCTATGGTGTCCAAATGGTGTCCAAAAGCCCAAAAAATACAAAAAAATGCGTGCCTCTCGATCTATCGAAAAGCACACATTTACGTTGGTTGCGGAGGGCGGATTTGAACCACCGACCTTCGGGTTATGAGCTCCAAAGATGGTGTTATATCCAGTATCATGGAGTGCTATTTAGTTCGATAATACGTGCTTTTTCGATAGCCTTCAACGTAGGATCTGAAATAAAAAATCGTTTGCGTAGGTGTACGCGTAGGTGTACGGAGCAAACTCTGATTTTCGAGAGAAGAAGAATTCCAGTTGATGTTTGTTATATTATATTCTTAAAGATGCCTGGTAATATAATCATAGGTTTGCAGAATGTAGTCTTCAAATAGCTGATATCGGAAAGGCTCTTGGGGGAAAGCTTTGATGGTTTCAGTGGTTGCCTTTTCAATCGAATTCTTGATCTCGGTTCTATCCGGTAAGTGTTCTCTCAGAATAGAGCGGCATACTTCGTTTGACAGAAAATCGCGTGTAAATACATTTCCTGTTTCAGCATCAATGCGAGGTATTCCGACCGCTGCAAGAGAAAGGTTATAGTCAAAATACGGTGCTAGTTCAATAATCGTACCGGTTTCACTGCTGCGCAAAAAGCCGACATTCTGATTATGACGGTCGCCGTTGAACAGCAGTGCATCATAAAACAGCATCATGACATATGCCGGATGCATGGATTCCGGCAGTTTTTCAAGGATATACGCTGGCTCTTCGCGGTCACTGTAGTAATTGCAGAACGGTTCAAAGTCAGAATTGGCATTGTTTGTGAAATCTTTCGTCACGATACAGACGGATTCGAGTCCGGTTTCTTCTGATGCCGTGCGGTGAATCTGATATTCAGCCGTTCGCACGCCCATAGCTTTCAGGAACCGGAATGCGTAATATTCTGAAATCAGCTCTTGTGTGCTTCCCTGCTTATACATATACCAAGAGCCGTCCTGAAAGCGCCACGCTTTCTCAAAGCTGCCGACTGTGCCAAGTTCACGATAGCCGGAAATGTCGCCCTTCTGTGAATCTGATGCACCGAACAGCGCAATATCTGCGAGTTCTTCGTTATATTGCTTCAGCGCCTGATAGTCAAGGTTTTCATCATTGCGCTTGATCCACCAGTTGTCTGTGATGCTGATACCGTGACCGACTGCAATCAGGTCCGCAATATCGGCATTTGAGCGCATCCGAAGCGCCTTGAACAGTCTGCGCGAATGAGAACGGTGGGTATCGACCATGCGGTCGTCAAGCCAGCGTGTCAAGGGCATTCCTGCTACAAAACACGCAGGACAAAGCGCAGGAACGATAATCTCTGTGATACGGTCATCATCAGCTTTTGCAATGACTGTGTTTTTATGCATAATCTGATATTGCATCTCTATCGTCCTTCCTGTTTCGTTATTTAGTTATAGTATAGCATATTTAATAAGGAAAATCAAGCCTGAAATAATCCAGAATCCATTTTTATAAAGGCGCTCCTCGATGCAGTATACTGTTATCACCGTGCGGATGAAAGGAATCCGCCTGAATGCAGAGAGGAGCGATGCCATGACGAACCGTGAATATTTCCTGACATACTGTGTGAAGCAGGACCTGTGTGCGATCTATCGCTATGCGATGTGGGAGCTGAAGCTGAAATTTGAGAATAAACCGATCTGGGAGAAAAATGAAATCTACGAGAAATGGCTCAATCAGCCGCTGGATGCAGATAAATGGAATGATGCCAAAAGTCGAGTAAAAGATTAAAGACATCAAAAGTCGGGCAGCAGAAGCGTAGTGCTTTCTGCTGCCCGGCTGTTTCCCTGTATTGACAAATCACAGCTGTACCGTTATAATGGAGATACAGATTCCATGCTGAGAGGAGATGCAAATATGGCAGATGATGTGCAGCGGGCTTCAGAGCTTACCCGCGGAGAAGATACAGACGCGATATTCAGCTTTGCCTGCTTCGGTGCGCCTGTCGATCCGCAGACCGCTGAGGATGTTGTGGCAGGGATTCAGTGCGCCGTGGAACTCAATTCCCGTCCGGTGTTTCTGGAAGGACTGGCAGAGAGACTGACAGAGGACGGCGTTCCCTGCTCGGCCGATGACAGAGAAATGATGCTTGCCGAAGTCAAGAAGCGTTATCAAGCGATTCTTGGAAAACCCTGTCCGAAGGCAGTACAGAACTGGCTGCACGGCACTGTGCCCGGCATTACGAACCGCGTCAATAATTACGACCTGTGCTATGCGCTGGAAATGAACTTTCGGCAGACGGCAGTGTTCTTTCAGAAGCATTTTCTGACAATTCCGTTCAATGTGAAAAGCCGCGAGGATGCTGTATACTGCTATTGCCTGTATCATCAAAAGCCGTATGCAACTGTATTGCAGATGCTTTCGGAATCGTCGGGATATGCGCCGCAGGAAAATGCGCATACCTCGACTTTGCAGATTATGTCTGCGATCATGCAGCAGGATGACGACGCTGCGTTCATGCAGTACCTCTCTTCACACTGCTACAACAATGAACAGCAGTTTCAGAAGGCGCGGGCGCTGATCCTCAAAGAACTCGAACAGCTCAAGCAGACGATTCATGAAGACGAGGCGAAAGATATCCTTTCCGGCGACAGGCTGAACAGCGCGGTGATCGCGGAGCTGTTCGGGTACCGGTATCAGAGCAGCCTGAAAGACGGAGAAAAGCCGCAGCTTCCGAAACGCTTTGCCGAATCGCTCCCGAATGATGTGACGCTCGGAAAAATCATCAACGGAAAGACCGCATCCTATGTGCTGCTGCGGAAAACGCTGATGCTGCTCCGGTTCTATAATTTCTACAGTTCCAATCCGAATTCGGACAAGGATGAGATTACCGATAATCTGCTGGATTTCTATGAGGAAACGGATTCCGTTCTCCATTCCTGCGGATTTGCGCAGATTTATTTCTGCCATCCGTTTGACTGCCTACTGATGTATTGCGCCAATTCGTATGACCCGATTCTGACCATGCATCTGATCAACGAGCGGAATTGATTTTTATATTTGCTGCAAGGCATACGGTATAATGAAGGAGAAAGGAGGTCGGTGACATGCTGAAAACAGGGGAGTGTCTCAGCGTAGAAGACCGGGAATACACCGTTACGGCGCTGCTTGGCAGAGGCGCGAATTCGGCAGCCTATCTGGCACAGTGCCGGAGCGGCGGGCTACGTTATCAGTGTATATTAAAGGAGTATGCCCCGCGGAATGCGGCAGATTTTGAAGCAGGAAAGGCGCGCTTTCTCACAGCCGCGAGGATGCAGAACCAGGTGCGGCAGATTGCGGAACTGCAAAACCGGACACCACCGGTCAGCCATATTTTTGAAGCAAACGGCACGGCGTATTCGGATATTGTCTGTTTCGGCGGCACGACACTCGACCGCCTGACCGACCTCTCGTTGCCGGAGTATCTGGAGCTGTGCAGGGCAATTGCCAAAACCGTCGGCGCCTATCATCAGGCAGACTTTCTGGTACTCGATCTGAAGCCGGAAAACATCTTCATCCTGCAAAATGCACCGGATGAAACTGTGACGCAGCTTGTGGAGTTCATTGATTTTGACAGCATCCGTTCAGTGCAGGATTTGTCCGCAGAATCGGCTTATTCCTATACGCGGGCATGGGCAGCGCCGGAGCAGTATCAACCCTTTGCAGCCGGACGAATCAGCTTTGCAGCGGATCTGTATGCAATCGGTGAAATTGTTTTCTATCTGCTGTTCGGCAGGCATTCCGAAGATGCCGAGCACCGCGGCTTTTCCTGCTATCCGTTCCGAGAATGCAGGCGGGAATTCCGGAGGTATACCGACCGTCCGGATGTGCAGCGGCTGCTGACAAAGCTGTTCCGCGGTACGCTTCGTTCCTCGGCAGCAAACCGTTTCCAGGATGCCGGGGAGATTGTCAGGCTGCTGGATGCACTGATCGAACAATGCGGCCGGCGGGATTATATTATCCCAAAGCTGCCGCCGGTTTCGCCGCATTTCGTCGGTAGAGCGCAGGAGCTTCAAGCCATCCGTGACAGCCTGAAACAGAACAGGACGCTGTTTGTCACCGGAGTCGGCGGAATCGGAAAAAGCACCCTGATCCGCAATTTTTTGATTCAAAACAAGTCTCAGTATGATGTGATCGTGTATCTGGAATTTGACGGGGATTTTGTGCGGACATTCAACGATGACGACCAGCTGCAAATCAGCACGGTCCGCCAGCAGGACGGCGAACCGGCAGGGGAGTACTTCCGCAGAAAACTGACACAGTTTCGGAATATCTGCGGGGAAAAGCGCGTACTGTTCGTGCTGGACAATTTCAGCGGCGCTGTCACGAAAGACCTGAGCCGCGTACTGGACTGCGGATACGATACGGTAATCGTTACGCGGAATCAGCCGCCGAAAAACAGCTTTTCCGTGCTGGAAATCGGTGCAATCGAAGACAGAATGGTGCTGAATCGCCTGATTTCCCTGAATCTGGAACGGCAGATGACAAGCGAAGAGCGCCTCTGCTTTGATGTGATAATCGAACTGGTGCAGGGGCATACGCTGGTGATCGAGTTGATTGCGCGGCAGATTGCGGCAGGAAACCTGAATATCCGCACCGCGCTGAATCTGATTCGGGAAAACGGTTTTTCGCGGTTTTCCGATGAAAAGATCGGCAACTACAAGGACGGTGAGGAGGTTTATGCATCGCTTGCTTCCATTATTTCCGTTTTATTTAACGCTGCCGGAATGCAGCCAGAATCTGAGCATACACTCAAATTTCTTGCCTTGCTGAATGTGCGCGGACTGGAAACGGAGCTGCTTTTGCGGTTTTATCCGAAAATCACGCCGGATACACTCAGCACCCTCGCACAGCAGGGCTGGATTGTCTCTGACGGCAGAATCCGCCTGCATCCGGTGATTGCGGAAACGGTTCGGAACTGGCAGTGGCAGGAGCCGAATGCGGTGCGGATCATGGACGATCACCAGAAGATGATTGATATTTATGTCGGAATGCTGAATTCAGAGCAAATCCGACTGATTGTCAGGGAGGCGGAGCGTTATAAAACGCAGCATCCGGAGCATCTGGTCAATGCGATGTACCATGAGATGCTGGGTTTCTACTATGACGCGCAGATTGCGGGATGTTACGTGCCGGAAAACGCAGAAGAAGCCGAGCTGTTTCTGAAACAGGTGGAGAGTGCTGAAAATGCAATTGCGGAAGCAGAGCACTCCGATGCGCCGGAAGCGCCGCATTATCTGACGAAGTTTTGCGTTTCACTTGCAAGCATCCTGATTCGCAGTATGTATCCGGACTATTATGATCGAATTTCAGAACTGCTCATGAAATCACGGGATTTGATTGAGGCATACGGGCAGGAAAACTCCGAAAACTGCAGTTATTTCTGCATGGTCACGGCATGGTATTTTACTTTGGTTGAGCCAGATGTTCAGACAGCGATGCTGTATATCGGTCAGGCTGAGAAGACTGCCGACAGCATCTTTCCGACAGAGCTGGAAATCATTGATATTATCCATATTCCGGCTTCAAACTGTATGTTTTATCTCGGAGAGCTGCAAGCAGCGGCTGACAGACTTGAAATAGCGGTACATATCTGCAAAAGCCATCCGGACTTGGTCCCGTATGCCGACAAATGCGCAGAGCTGCTGAACTGTCAGCTTGATGTGTATGCGGAGCTTGGCGATCATGCAAAGTGCCGTGAGTTGATTACGGAGATTGATCGCTTGAACGATGCTTATAGAGAGCAGGGCGTTTTTCGCCCGGTCAACCCTGAAATACGCGAAAAAGCAGGCTCATGACGAGCCTGCTTTAGTTTTGGAATCTGTTTTTATATCCTATTCTCCATTTCTGATATAATAGAATTACGGGAAGCCGTAAAGGCAGAAAAGGAGGGGTTCTTATGAAAAAACATGTTCTTCAGAAAATCATCCTGGCGCTGACCGTGATTGGCGGGCTGACGGTATTATCCCTTGCGATTGCAGGCGTAATTCACGCTGTTCGCTGGCTTACAGCAGAATCTCCGCAGACAAAGCATATTTCATCCGGACAGGCCGTTGTGACAATCGACGAAAAAACTGTCATGGAAGTTCTGAAACCCGCGGGAGATCTTGTGACAATGAAAGATTCATATGCAGTGCAGGAAAGCTATGAAAAGCACAGAGAAATCTTCGGGTTCAAGGTTCCGCTTTCCACTGACGAAACTTTCCTTGCATTTTCCTGCGAAATCGGGATTGGATTTGACTTGACTGAAATGGATATTACGGTCGATAATTACAGGGAAACGATCACGCTTTCATTGCCTAAACCACAAATCGTCTATAATCAGATTGATATGGACAGCGTTTATGTCAAAACAATTCATGATTCATGGCTGATTTCTACAGAGGATCAGGAACTGATGGACGTGATGTCGCAATTCCAGAACAATAAAGAGAAGGAATATCTCGCAGATGGGTCTGTTTTCAGGAAGGCAGAATTCCATGCAGAACAAATTTTAGCAGAATACCTTTCAAAATCTACTGTTACGCATGATTATACAGTTCGTTTTATCTGATGTGAATATTTCACAAAGTGTGAATGGTTTGTAAAAAACAAATCATCATATATTGACAAAGTGTGGTTGGCGTGATATAATATGGGTATGACAAATAGTCTACACTTGTGCTCAAGTACAAACCTCACTAATTTGAAAGGATGTTAAATATGATGAAAATATTTAGGACCAAATACCTTTGCATATTCTCTGCTGTCGTATTCTGTATGACTTCATTCTTTAGCCTTTCATCAAAGGTTTCAGCTGATACAGAAAAAGTTTCAATTCCCGGAGAGTGTTATCAGTTTGGAGAAGACAGTAACTATAACATTTCCGGTTCTGAACCTATAGGTTCTACTGATGAACAGGAAAAACTCGGTGCTCTTAATCTTGAAGCGAATATCCAGAGAAAATATACAGATGAAAAGCAGATCACAGCATTTGAAATCGCAGACGATACCCAGTTAAAGCTTACATATTCCTATGATAATGCTCTGAAAAAAGCTGGTGAAAAAGAATGGCATATTAGCTATTCTTACTCAATCTGAACATGATAATCCTGCAATTCATGGTTTCCTTGATAGATCTGAGGCACATGCAGCAGGGACAAATTGGGATTCAGAACGTGCTGCGTTTTGGAAAGCATTTGCTGCAATAGTAGGTTGATTTGGAGGAGCCAAATGAGTTCGATAATAAAGATTATAAAGCAGAGAGCAGATTTATTCTATGAAAAAGGCGCCTCTGAAGATTCAATTATAAAAGCTGAGAATATTCTTAAACTCCAGCTTTCTGATGATTATAAGGAGTATGTAAGAGCATTTGGAGCCGTATCTTATTCCGGTCATGAATTAACTGGTTTTAGTACAGATAAGAACCTTGATGTTGTATATGCTACACTGAAAAATCGAAAAAACAATCCTTATGTAACATTTTCTTTATATGTCATAGAAGAAACCCATATAGATGGAATTGTGATTTGGCAAGATTCTGCTGGAGCTATATTTCAAACAGGATATAAAGAACCTCCGGTGAAGATATTTGAATGTCTTGCTGATTATATAGCTATGTAATATTAGCTTTTTCAAGATAAATGCCCGGCGAACGCCGGGCATACTTGTACTACCGTCATTAAATATGCTGATCCATACCATTATCAACTTGCATATAGGCAGGAACAGGATCCGGATAGTTGCCAGCCTTCTCCATGACCATGTTCGTCAATGCTCTTTTGGAGATGCTGGCAGGATCACTGTCAGGGCGTATCCAATCTCTCAGGTCTTCTTTTCCGAGTATTAGCGGCATCCGGTCATGAATAGCTCGGACAGGGCTAACGGATTCTCTTGTCAGCACCGCAAACATAGGTACTTGCACGCCTTGATGTTCTTCGAAGCGATAGAGGCCGGCAAGGTACGTAATCTCTGTTCCTTCAGGCTGGATCGTGAACTTTTCCTTTTTGATGCTATGCTGTTCATTATCATTATGGAAACCGACCTCTGAAGGCGGGATGCCCCATTCAAAGTACCACGAAGCAGGTATGATACACCGTCGTCTGAACCAGGAGTCTCTCCATAAAACCTTTTGATCGGCAGTTTCGATGCGGCAGTTTATGATCGGCTGCGACGCGGCTTCATGCGTAAAGCCCCAAACCATAGGAAATACGGCCATATCTCCCTGTTTATTCGGTGCAAGAACCGCAGCCATATCAGTAGGACGGATATTCCCGGTCATCCGCTTTGACTGTGGCATAACACTCATGATATTATTCGTAAGCGGCTGTTGCAGCGCTTTTTCCGTGAAATATGATAAAGGGTTAGAATTAACATAGAACCAGGTACACACAACACTCACCACCAAGCTCAAAAAGAACATATATTCTCATTTGATTATATCACAATCGAACCGCTTTGTCAATAGGAAATGGTAGGAAGCATTTTTTGGCTACGATAACGTGTCTCAAAAAAACATTTTCGCAATTATTGCCCGGCGTTTGCCGGGCATTTGTCATTTATTCATTCGGTTGAGGATTGCAAGGAGCAGCTGCAAATCGGCATCGGTAAACTTCCGCAGCTTTTCCGTGATTTCACGGGTCAGGATCGGATTTGAGGTGTCTGTATCGAAAAACTCCTGCGGTGTGATGCCGAGATAGTCGCAGATCACAATAAATTCGCTCATGGAAGGCAGCGCTCTGCCGGAGGAAATGCTTTGAATGTAGCTTTTGCTGTGTCCCAAGTCAAGGCTCATTCCCAAATCCAATAGGTATTGGAATGCATTATCGACAGCTTTCTCTCTGCTAAAGACGTCTGTTTTTTTGGAATTTCCGGACTGAAAGATTGTATCTTTGCCGATAAATGATTGCGCCAGCAAATCCAGAACTCGGGTATAGTAGTGTGCGGTACTGCTTTTATCCTTGAACTTACATTTATCGGTGATTCCGCTCTCTCCAATAATGATTGTTATTTCCGGATCGTTGTTTTGAAGGTTGACTTTGGTGTTATTATAGATTGATTTAATCATATTTGTAAAATAATCAATTCTTCTCAAGACTTACCTCCCAATTGACGGAGAAAAGTTTTCTCCAGAAACTCTGATTTCTTCACCAAAACAGGGAAAAGACGTTCATTTTCAATCTGATGATTTCATGGTATAATACAGACACAGCACCGGATCCGGTGACTTCATCCAAAAGGATGTGGAACCTTGAAAACTGAATACCAAAAATGTCTGTCTGTCGCAGAAACCGCGCATCTGCTAGGGATTTGCAAGGCGAAGGTCTATTTGTTGGTAAAGGATGGCAACATCCCGCATCTTCACATCGGTCGACGAATTGTAATTCCGGCGGCAGCTCTGCGTGAGTGGATCGACAGGCAGACAAACACGGAGGTGACAGAATGTCACGAGTAAAACAGCCAAACGGAAGCGGTACAATCAAACTGCGGCCGAATGGACTCTGGGAGGCCAGGTTTTGGGCGACCATGCCGGACGGACACCGCAAGAGAGTCTCAAAGTATGCGAGACGAAAGCGGGACTGTTTGACCTGGTTAACAGAAATGCGCTTCCGCGAGCAGAATGGGGAGGTTTCATCTGAATCCAACCTGACCCTGATCGCGTGGATGTGCCTCTGGCTGAAGGAGTACGTTCCTGGAATACGAAATAGCACCCGTGCCGGCTATGCGGCGGTCATATACCGTCATCTGGCTGCACACCGGATTGCGGGAATCAAACTTAAGAGCCTGACGACGGATGATCTTCAACAATTCTTCAATTTTTTGATGAATTTCGGCAGGTTAGACGGACGAGGTGGATTGAGTGCGAAGACCGTCCGGAATGTGTATCTCGTGCTTCACAAGGCGCTAAGCCAGGCCGTCGGCAACAGGCTTATCCGCCTGAATCCGGCAGATTTTGTGGCGCTTCCAAAGATTCAGCGAACAGAAATCCAACTACTTACAGATGAAGAAGTCCAAAATTTATTGGCAGTTTGCAGCGGCGAACGGTGGGAAGCCGGTATGGTGATCCTGCTGTTCTGCGGCCTGCGGCTGTCGGAAATGTTGGCTCTTCGGGCCGGAAGTCTGGTTGAACTGGACGGAAGGCACTATATGAAGGTGGAGTTTGCTCTCAAGCGAGAACAGAACGTTGACGCACTGGAAGGACAACCGAAGACAACTTTGAAGCTTGGTGAGCTGAAAACCGAAGGGTCGCGGCGGCTTGTGCCGCTGCTGCCCGAGGTCTTTGAGATCATCATGTGGAATCTTGCTCATCAGCAGGAGGACGCGGCAAGAAGTTATGAGTTGTACGAGGGCAATCCTTTCATCGTGTCAAACGAGCTTGGTGGGTATGTTGACAGTACCACATTTCGTAAATTTTTCAAGCAAATGCTTGCAAAAGCCGGAATTACCCGTCGAGTGAGGATTCACGATTGTCGTCATTTTTTCTGTTCACTTGCTGTGCGTTCGGCCAGCACCGCTCAAAACGGTGCAGACCTGGCGCTGGTAAAAAAATGTCTTGGACATTCGGTCTCGTCAGCTGTTACCGAGCAGGTCTACTTGCACGCTACGGCAGAGGATCAGTTCCGTCTCGCGGAAAGTATGCACCAGACCGTAGCTGGGCTGGTTTCCCAACACTAATAAGAAATTTTACTTTTAGTGGCGGGGAACTCCCCGCCACGGAAAGGAGCCTATTATGGCAAAAACAAATCCTGCGCGTTTGTCCGTTGAGGATATGATCACGCGTGTTTTGCAGCAAAATCAACTATTCTTCGATTGTGATGTTCCGTATCTAAAGCACGAGGAATTCTTTGAACGTATCTCTGAGAAGGACGCAAAGCGTTACATCGTCAATCAACTCACAGAGCTGGAAAAAATGTCAACGCCAAAGTCGGATTATCAGGAGACTCTGGACCGATTAAGTCTGCTTGATCGACTGCAGTTGCATTTATCAGAGAATCTTATGGCTCAGCAGTTTTTGGTCAACGTAGCTAATGGAGTATTTAATGCAAAAACTGGGGAACTGACGCGTGATCGCGCTAATTATCGTTTCTGTTATTGCTGTGATTTCAACTATCATAAAGGGAGCAATCTCGATCAGGCACCGGCATTCAAACGTTACCTGAAAACCAGTGTTGGAGAAGCAAACACCCGCTGCTTTTTAAAGTGCATGGCCTTCTTGTTATCCGATATCGTCGATGCGAAAAAGGCCATCTTTATAGTGGGTGACGGAAATACTGGAAAATCACTTTGGTGTGATTTACTGACCGATCTGGTCGGAAAACACGCGGTATGCAATGCCCCCTTTGAAAAAATAGGCGACGACAATACTCGTCATAGATTTATAGGGTGTAAGATTAACATTTCCCGTGAGACGAATCGATCCGTTCTAAAAAATGAGTCCGCGTTCAAAAGCGTAGTGGGTTGCGAAAACATCTGTGCTCGAAGGCTTTACCACGACGAGATTGAATTCGTTTCGCAAGTAAAACTGCTGGTGGCATCCAATCATCCACCGGTTTTTTCAAAGCTTGATGAGGCGATTCTCGACCGCATGGTGATCATCTTTTTTCACAGCACACTGAAAGAGAGTGAACTCGATCGTGGGCTCAAAGAAAAGCTCTATGCTGAACGTGACATTATTGGCAGCATGTTCCTTGATGCACTGCATGAGCTAGTGAAATCCGGCTACGAGTTTCAGATGTCGCCAGAGAGCGTTGCTTATCTGAATTCATGCCGCATCGAGCTTCATTCCGCTGAAGAATTTCTGCGTGACCGCTGCGATGTGCAGTCAGGCGCAGTTGTATCTTCTAGTGCGTTGTGGACGGCATATCGGAAGTACTGTGAAGAAAACGGGGTTGACGCCCTCGGCAGAAACACTTTTTTCCAGCAGGTAATGTGGCATAATTCCGGCATTATCCGCGGAAAAGTTGAGATCGGCGGACAGCGGGTCAACGGATTTATTGGCCTCTGCTTCAAGCCGTGGCATCAGCAGCAAGCTGACCCTAATCATCATCAGGAGCAGACAGAAAAGGAATGACGAATTGTATGACAGTACGACAGAAAGGGCGAGATACCGTTCTGTCATACACCACCTGCTGTCCCCGCCTTCGGGCGGGGCGGCAAACTTTGAACAGGAGGAAAAAACATGACAAATCATAAGAGATCATTGAGTCTTCGTCTCACAGAGGCGGAGGATGAAAAGCTGAACCAACTGGCTGAAATCGCGAAAATAAATCGCAGCAGTCTGGTGCGAAAAATACTGTTTTCTGAAGACAAGATCATCTTGCTCACCGCCGGCAGCGAAATTGCAGCGCAGCTATACCAGTTGAATAGCAAATTTGACGGTTTGTGTCGGCAAGAGAAGATTTCAGTGCAGGATGCGGAGGGAATTCGCAAGGAGCTTGCACACATAGGAGCACTCCTTTGTGATATCGTACGCCAATTGTCAGATTTATACAACGAGGAGGACGAAAATGAGCTTGCTGAAAATGATAAAATGGAATAACCGTTCCCGAGCAACGCTCGATGATGTATTTGAATACGTGAACGCTCCGAGCAAGACACGAGAGGGGATTCTACGGGGCACAAACGGTATTCTGACGCAGATGCCGGTCATTGAAATGCAGGCTGTGAAACAGATCTTCAACAAACTTGGCGGGCGACAGTGGATACACATGGTGCTATCGATGACGCCAGATCAAATAGGACGCAGAAGTGAGGCTTACTTGCCGATTGCCGATCGGATTGCAAGATTGTTCCCCGGCTTTCAGTCATTCTATGCAGTTCACGAGGATTCACCGATCAGACATCTTCACCTAGTTCTTAACTCTGTTTCCAGTCTGGATGGTCATAAGTTCACACAAAGTCGCAGCGATCTAAGCCGTCTGAAGCAGCGCTGCAATGACATCCTTGTATACAATCACTTTGATCCGATCATCACCGCAGCAGACAGTTTCTGGGATACCGCGGACCATTCCAACGAAACCACCCTTGATTTCTTGGAGTCCGACGAGGTGGTTATCACTCGTCAAAATCTTATTGACTACAATGAATTGACGACCTTTCCCGGCGAACACTGGTGTTTACCATATGACTTCGGAGGTGAAAATGAGATGAGTAACTATGTCGGAAACCGGCGAAATGGCGCTATAGTGCCTACAAAAGAGGGGTGCTATGCTCCTGTAGTACCAGATACGCTGACCGCAGCGCCAGGCTGTGTGACGATTCTTGAGAAACCGGACACACCTCCGGAGCAGACAGCAGCATTGGTGCGCGAACTTATGATTCCGAACAAAGAGGCTGCAGTGATGGCAGCGACAATCGGAAACGAAATGCATCGGCAGAATATCGCGTATGGAATGCAGGAGAATATAGTAATTACCCCGACACCGGCGATCATCATAGATCGAAGAGGGGAGCAATCAGCACAGGATGGGCTAATAGTCGATATTCCCTACACCGAGGGCAACTACTAATTTGCGGGGCGGCAGCAATGCCGCCTCTTTTTTATTATACTATATTAAAGCGCTTGCTGTCAACCCTGCACGGGAGCAGCTCACACTTTTTCTCTTGCAAATTTGCATGAAATGTGTTATAATAATCTTATATTGTTATATAATTTTCACGCAGATATCCTGTTTTAATTCCATGATCAAGAATTACGAAAAACCGACAAAGGAGGAATCCCCATGAAACACCTGCACAAACAAATCCTGAACATCTTTGCAGCGGCGGCGCTTTCTGTCTGTTCGCTGCCCGCAGGTACACCCTTGATGCTGCGTCCTGCTATCACTGCAAGTGCGGCTGACACAAGCGGTACCTGTGGTGAGAATGTGACATGGGAGCTGAAAGACGGTGTTCTGACGATTTCAGGCGAGGGCGCAACAGCAGATTATTCCTATCAGGATACGCCTTGGAACGATAACAAAGAAAGCATCATAAAAATCGTCATAGACGAGGGCGTGACGCAGCTCAATGACTGTGTATTTCAGGATTGCTCCGCTGTGACCGAGGTATCGCTGCCGGACAGCCTCAACTGGATCGGACGAAAAGCATTTATGGGCTGCTCGGCTTTGACAGAGATCACGCTTCCGCCGCAGACCGGCCTCATTGAAAGTGAAGCATTCAAGGACTGCACAAGTCTGAAAAGCATTACGTTTTCAATCAAAAATCTGGCAAATGCCATCGGAAGCTATGCGTTTCAAAACTGTACTTCACTGACAAGCTTTGAATATCCGGAAAATCAGTCCGGGAGATTGAAAATCAGCACTGAGTTTTTAGGCTGCACGAATCTGACTGATATTTCAATCCCAAAATGCATCAAGAAAATCAGCGACGGGGCATTCAGCGACTGTAAGAATCTGACAATACACGGATATATCGGCTCCTATGCGGAAGAATACGCGGCTGAACACAATATCCTGTTTGAGGCAGTCGATGCGAACCTCTCCGGCACCCTCGGTGACGGCTTTACATGGTCGCTTGACGAGGCGCGCACCCTGACGATTACCGGCACCTGCGATATGCCGGTGATGGAATGGGCGGAATATCCGTGGCATGAATCCGTGTCAAGCGTCAAGCGGATTGTGATTTCCGACGGTGTGACATCTGTCAGCAGTGAAGCATTCTCCGCCTGCACTGTGGAATCGGTTAGTATGCCGGACGGTCTGACCGTCATCGGTGATAATGCCTTTACATTGTGTTCTGCGCTGAAAGAACTCCATATTCCGGAAAGTGTGACCAAGATCGACTGGAATGCATTTGCAGGATGCTCGGGATTAACGGAAGTCGTGATTCCCGACAGTGTGACGGAACTCGGCGGAGCCGCATTCAACGGATGCAACTTGACAAAAGTGAATCTGCCGAAAGATCTGAATGGGGTCGCAAACATGCTGTTTGCCCATTGTCCGATCACAGAGATCACCATTCCGGCGGGAGCACAGTATATCGGTCAGGACGCATTCTCAGGCTGTAAATTAACATCCGTGACAATTCCCGGCAAGGTCAACCACATCGGCGCTTCCGCGTTTATGGGCTGTCCGCTGACAGAGGTGACAATTCCCGTCAATGTTGAGAAGATCGACAACGATGCGTTCCGCTGCTCTACGCTGACCGATATCACAATTGAAAATCCGGACTGCGTGCTGTTTGACGATGTCGGAACGATCTATATTTCCGCGACGATTCACGGCTATGCAGGTTCCACCGCAGAAGCGTATGCGAAAAAATACAACCGCAAATTTGAGGAGATCACAGTTGATAAGACCAAAGGCACCTGCGGCGAAAATCTCACATGGGAGCTGAAAGACGGCGTTCTGACAATTTCCGGCGAAGGCGCAATGTATGATTATTTCCGCGAGGATAAACCGACGCTTGCCTGTCCGTTTGCCAGATCGGACTGTAAAGAGGTCGTGTTCTCAGGCAATATCACAAGCATCGGCGACTATGCCTTTTTCGGCTGCACTGCGCTGAAAAGCATCACGATTCCGGACACTGTGACAAGCATCGGCTCAAATGCGTTTGAGGAGTGCTCCGGTCTGACAAGCGTCTCGCTTCCGAAAAGTGTAACAAATATCGGGGAGTTCGCGTTTTTCGACTGTTCCTCTCTGACAGATATTTCACTTCCGGACAGCATCACAGGTATCAGCGGCGGTATGTTTGGCTGCTGTGACGGCCTGACAAACATTACGATTCCGAAGAGCGTCACAAGCATCGGTATGGTTGCCTTTAACTGCTGCGTAGGGCTGAAAAGCGTTACGATTCCGGAAAGCGTGACAAGCATTGACTACGGTGCGTTTTACGGCTGCAAAAATATGACAAGCATCATAATTCCTGAATCCGTCACCGAATTGAGAAGAGGTTTTTCTTGACTGCAAAATCCTGACGGTCAAGGGCTACAGCGGCTCCTATGCCGAAACCTACGCAAAAGAGAACAATATTCCGTTTGAGGTGATAGCGGAGGAGCCTATCAGGGGCGACTACAGCGGCGACAATGAATTCACGATTGAAGACGCGGTACTGCTGGCACGGTTTGTCAATGAGGACGCTGCACTGACCGCCGAACAGATTGACGGCATCCTGAAAGCTGAGCCGGATTATGACGGCGACGGACTGGTGACCATCATGGATATTACCGCATTGCTTGAAAAACTGGGAGAAGGATAATTCTAAAGGCGATAGAATCGGCATAAACGCAAATTCATATTAGATGTTAAGCAGGAAAAATTTTTATTGCGAAAAAACCGGAAAAGTGGACGCATACCCCGTCTGAGTGCTATAAAACGCATAAATAGCATATACATAGTGTAACTAACATAATATGAAAAGGGGAGCCGAAAGGCTCCCCAGACATAAAAAATGGTTCTCAAATCGCGTAGGTGTACGGTAGGTGTATTTTGCGGATGCCGTCCGACTTTGTTAAAAGTAAAAACCTCGTAGAATAACGCATCTACGAGGTTTTTGATTGGTTGCGGAGGGCGGATTTGAACCACCGACCTTCGGGTTATGAGCCCGACGAGCTACCGGACTGCTCCACTCCGCGTCAACTGACAGTGATATTATACCACATTGCGGATAAAATGTCAAGCGGTTGAGGGAAAAAAGTTGATGTGAATAAAAAGGAGAGCGGATGCGGGCAATTTATATCAAATTTGATTATGGGAAAGCGCGGTGAAGCGTCGAAAATGTGTGAAAATCAGCGAGCGAAAACCGCCATTTACCTGCGGCTTTCGAGGGAAGAAAGCCCGCATGCAGCAGGGGATTCCGAGAGCATTGCCACGCAGCGGATGCTCCTGATGCAGTACGCAGCGCAGCACAATTTAACCGTTGCGGCTGAGTTCTGCGATGACGGCATTTCCGGAACCCGCCACGACCGCGCAGGACTTCTGGCGCTGATGGCGGCGATCGACGAAGGCTGGATCAGGACGGTGCTGGTTAAGGATCTGTCGCGCCTGAGCCGGGATTATATCCACACCGGCGAGCTGCTGGAGCGTCGGTTTCCCGCGCACGGCGTCCGGCTGATCTCGGTCAATGACGGGATCGACACCGCTGCATCGTCCGTTTCCAATGACTTCTCGGCAATGCGCGCCGTAATGGACGACTGGTATGCGCGCGATATCTCACGCAAGGTGAGGTCTGCGATCCATGCGCGGCAGCAGGCGGGATACTGCACGCTCGCGCATCTGCCATACGGCTATACACGCAGCGGCAGTGAGATCATTGCGGATCCGCAACGGGCTGATTTTGTCCGGATGATCTACACATTATATTTAAGTGAGCAGAATTGCAGGAAAATCGCGGGGATTCTGGATGATGTTCATGCACCGCTGCCGGGCAGGGGAGCGGCATGGAATGACACGACCGTGCGGCGGATTCTGCAAAATACGGCGTATATCGGCGCCCTGCGGCTGCGAACCACGCAGAAAACCGGATACAAATGCAGCAAAAAGCGCCTGCTGCCGGCGGAATCGGCCGTTCTGTATCCGGTGCCGCCGCTGATTTCCGATGCCTTATTTGACAAGGCGCAGGCGATTCTGCAAAGCAGACAGCACTGCTCCTGCGGCTACGATCATTTTGCCGGAAAGCTGATCTGCGGGCTCTGCGGCAGCAGGATGATCCGCTCGGAAAACCGGTATGTCTGCGGCGGAAGAAAGCGCCGAATTCCGTGCGAAAATCCCTCTCTGCGCTGCGATCTTCTGTCTGAGCAGATCAGGGCAGCGCTCTTGCCGTATATCGGCGCGATACCGGAGGAGCTGCCTGCGCGGATGCTCCGGCAGATTACGGTTCTTCCGGAGGTACTGCGGGTTCAGATGCACTGCAAAATGCCGGATTTTGTATAGCTTTCATAATGAAACGGGCTCCGAAAGGCATGTCAGTACGGGTTTTCTGTGTAAAATAGACAAATGGTTCTCAAAAAAATGAAGCGGATTCTTCTTGTACTTTTTCGTATAATATGGTATAATAGGAATGATACATGAATGAAAATCACGGAAGGAATACCTATGGAAGAGAACCGTTTTGAGAATTCCGCATTGATTTACGGCAGAAACGCCGTAACCGAAGCGTTGAAAGCAGATACGCCGATCAATCAGGTCTTTGTGTCGTCCATGACAGGAAGCCTCGGCCAGATCTGCAGGGAAGCCCGGAAACGGGGCATTGTCGTAAAGCAGACAGACAGCCGCAAGCTCGATCAGATGACCGGGAACGCGAATCATCAGGGCGTATGCGCGGAGGGCGCATGTGCTGAGTATGCTTCCGTTGCCGATATTCTGCGGATTGCGGAGGAGAAGCATCAGCAGCCGTTTCTCGTACTGTGTGACGGAATCGAGGACCCGCACAATCTCGGAGCCATTCTGCGGACAGCAGAAGCGGCCGGTGTTCACGGGGTCATTCTGCCCAAACGGCGCAGTGCTTCCCTGACCCAGACCGTCTACAAAACCTCGGCGGGAGCCGCAAGCTGGATTCCGGTCGCGCGCGTCAGCAATCTTGCGACCGAAATGATCGCGCTGAAAAAGCGCGGGATCTGGTTTTACGGCGCCGATATGAACGGAAGCCCGGCATCACAGACAGACCTGAAGGGTGCTGCCGGTATCGTCATCGGGTCGGAGGGCTTCGGTCTGAGCGCTCCGGTTCGGGCACAGTGCGATGCAATCATCTCCCTGCCGATGTTCGGGCAGGTGAATTCGCTGAATGCATCGGTCGCCGCAGGCATTCTGATGTATGAATGCGTCCGGCAGCGTAATTTACATGAATGATCTGAATGATAGAAAGGGATGTATCGAATATGTCTCGTAAGAAGTCCAAAAAGGGCAAAAATGCACCGGAGGAGCAGAATGCCGCTGCCTTGCAGGAGCAGTTGCCGCTGACGCAGGAGCAGGAGGCTGTTCCCGCCGAGGAGGAGGCTGCGCCGGAAACCATACCGGAAGCGGCAGCAGAATCAACAGAAACAGCACAAAAGCCGGCTGAGCCTGCCACAGAACCGACGCAGGAAAAGCAGGAAGCCGCTGCGGAGGACAAGCAGCAGGAGCCGAAAAAAATCGTGGATCCGGCGAGAACAAAGCCGCGGAATGAGGAAGGCAATCCTGAAAAAACCGACCAGTACGGCAACCCGGTTCCCGATCCCGGCCGGCGGCAGCAGCGCCGCCGTGAGCCCGTGCGCACGACCACACCCGCGGATATCAAAAAGCCGCAGGTCTCGTTTATGAATTCCATCGCCCATGTCGAGGCGGAGAGCCTGCCGAAGCAGAATGCCGGCGCCGCATCCACCGCACAGGCATATGACCACGCGGTTCTGCGGAACGGAGCCGATGAGGATGCCCAGTACAGCCCGAAGATTCGCCGCATGAGCGATTCGACCAGAGCAAAGGAGCTCCGCAGACGCCGCACCTCCGGCGAAAAGCTGCCATACGGCAAGGATACGCCCGTCTCAACGCCGCAGACACTTCCTGCGTCCAAGCTGCGCAGAAGGGATCAGAATGCCGCAAAGGAGGTTCTGGAGCGCATCCCCGACCCGCTGAAGGCGCATCCGCTCGACGAAGCGCGCCCGGTCGATTACATCGGAAAGGCGCCGCATACGCAGATCAACCTCTCTGCGGACAACCGCAAAAATTCCGCGGATATCAATATTGACGTCCGCTATCAGAATGAACGGCGCGAGCGTGCCGATCTGCCGAAAAAGGCAAAGGAAGCCTCTCAGACCGAAGACCGCGCCGCGATCCGCAGCGATTTGCAGGAGCTGAAAACGAATCTGCTGCTCCGCAGTACGATGCTGGGGATTCTGGCAGTGTTCAGCGGCGTGCTGACTTTGCTCGACTGGATTCCCGCGCTGCCGATGCCCGCGGCCTTTTCGAGCCGCACCTCACCGTTTGCATTCCTGACGATTCAGCTTCTACTCGGCCTTGCGGCACTGCCGTTCTGCCGGAGCCTGCTGAAAAACGGCTACTTAAAGCTGCTGACCTTCCGCGCCGACTGCGATTCGCTTGCGGCGATGTCCATGATGACCGCCGAGCTCGCCGCATTTCTGGCGCTGCCGAGTGCGGACATGCTGAAAAACGGCGTTGTCTCGGTCTATATCCCGATCGGCCTGCTCTCGCTGTTCCTGAATGCTGTCGGGAAGCGGATGATCGTGACCAGAGCGCTTGTCAATCTCGACCGCCTCTCTGACGGCAACCCGAAATTCGGCATTCACTATGTTGAGGATGAAAAGCGCGCAGAAAACCTGACCCGCGGCACCACCGGCGATTTTCCGATTCTTGCGGCAATGCAGCCGGTCGCGGAGCCGGAGGATTTTCTCAAATACACATTTTCTACGGATATTGCCGATAAATTCTGCCGCGCAGCCGTCCCGCTGATTACGGTTCTTTCGGTTCTGTTCTCGGTGATTATGGGCTTCTCCCGCTCCGGACAGGTCGAAAGCGGCGTCTGCTACGGCGTTTCGATCTTCGCGCTCTGCTTTTCTGCCTGTGCCTGCGCCGCGATCACGCTCGTTTCCAATCTGCCGATGGCGACCGGCGCAAAGGATTATGTCCGCAACAGCGGCCTGCTGCTCGGCTATCAGAGCGTCGATGATTTCTTCGATGTCAATACGATCATGGTCGATGCACAGACCCTGTTCCCGCGCGGCACGACCAAGCTCGAGTCGATTCAGGTGCTCGGCGAAAGCCGGATCGAGGAAGCGGTGCAGTATTCCATGAGCCTGAGCAAGCATGCCGGCAGTATTCTCAAGGATTTGTTCGCCGGCGCGATTCTGACCGAGGATCAGCTCCTTCTGCCGGTCGAAAATTATGCCTATGATGACGGCAAGGGCATCAGCGGATGGATTCAGAACAAGCGCGTGCTGCTCGGCACAAGAGATATGATGATCGAACACAATATCGAGGGGCTGCCCGTCACCGCAAAGGTTGAATCCCTGATGCCGCCCGGAACGGAGGCACTGTATCTGGCGGTTTCCGGCACGGTCGCTGCACTATATATTGTACGTCTCGAAGCGGGCAAGAGCATCAAGCACTGGATGCGCGAGATCGAGCGCGAAAACCTGTTTTTGCTGGTCAGAAGCAATGATGCCCTGCTGACACAGCGCAGAATTGCCAAAATGTTCGGCATTTCCGAGGAGCGCATCAAGGTGCTGCCCTCCCGTCTGGAGGAGGATTACGCCGCAGAGACCGTTCCGTTGAAGAAATCCAGCCCGTCCATGCTCTGCGCGGGCAGACTGGCAGGCTTTGTTCAGACGATCATCGGCGCGAAGCGAATCCGCTCTGCTGCGACGCTCGGCCTGATTCTTCAGATCGTGACTGCCTGCATCGGATTTATCTATGTGATCCTGTTTATTCTCCTGCGCGCCTATTCCGATATCAGCGGCGGGCTGCTGCTGGTCTATCAGATCATTTGCACGGTCTGCACGATCATGGCGGTCCGGATGAAGGATATTTGACGCAGATACGAAACAGAAAGGAATGACTATGAAGCATTACAGACGCATCATCGCTGCGGCAATGCCGCTCCTGCTTGCATTTCAGACCGGCTGCAGCAATCCGCTCGATCCGCATAATTCCGCACTGGATGCTTCATTTTCCGAGGAATCCTACACCTTCCCGCGGTATCCGATCGCGGCGCTTCAGGAGCAGATTGAGTCGCTGCGCGGAATCTGGCGCGAGCCGGGGAGGGAAGCAGAGATTCAGGAGGCGATCAGGGGGCTTCTGGATGAAGAAAACAAAGCCTACGCCATCAACATCCGCGCCGAGCTCCCGTACCGCGCAAACTGGTCTGATGCTGCGCTGTTTGAAGCGAATTCCGTTACATGGGAGGATTACTGCGTCGTTGACGAGATGCTGGCATGGACATTTGTAAACGGCTACCGGTTTTCCGCCTATCAGGAGCTTTTTGCGCCGTATATCGACGAATCGTGGATTGACTACTATATCACCACAAGCCTGCCGGAGCTCATGTCCTCCGCAAGATACGCTGCATCCGATCAGGCGGAGATGCTCGAAGACTACTACGATACGGCATACGACTCTGATATGAGCATCGAGGACTCCAATCTGGAATGTGCCAAGCTCTATCTGGAAATCCTGAAAAGCTACGATCTCTCCGATTACCAGTATTCGCAGTATTACCGCGACTACACGGCGGAGCAGGCCTCTGAGGCGGCGGCAGCGGCGCTCGAGGAGATCGTTCCGCTCTGCGATGCGCTCGGCAATGAGCTGCTTGCGGACCCGGCCTACGACCGGATCACCACTGCTTCGGATGCATCCTTTGATCCATTCGCGATCTTAAAGCAGTATGCGCCGCGCATTTCTCCGTCGGTCGCCGAATCCGCCGGTCTCCTGCTGGACGAGCAGCTCTATCAGCTCGCATCGGGCGACAACTGCTACGACGGCAGCTATACCGTCTGTCTGCCCGGCGAACAGCGCGCCATGATGTATATTTATTTGTATCAGAATTACAGCGATCTGCTCTCGGTTACGCATGAATTCGGCCATTTCCACAGCGACTGGCGCGAGGATACCCCGGTCTATCTTCAGGCAAACTGCATTGATATCGCGGAGTCGCAGTCTCAGAGCATGGAAATGCTCTTTACGGCGTTTTATCCCGAGATTTTCGGCGATGATGCGGTGTTTATGGAAAAGCTGGAGCTCTACAATATCCTGACCTCCGTGACCTCCGGTCTGGCAGTCGGAGAATTCGAGTACCGTGTCATGCAGAATGCGGACAAATTCACGCCGGAGGATGTGCTGAACTGCTATGAGGATATCGCATACCAGTACGGCCTGAGCCTTGAATTCTACGAAATTACGCATATTTTCGAGCATCCGGGCTATTATGTCAGCTACGGCGTCTCCGCGCTGCCCGCGATTCAGCTCTATGCCATGATGCAGGAGGATTTCGACGGCGCAGTCCGAACCTATGACAAGCTCAGCAGCATCTCCTCCTTCTCCGGCGAGGTCTATTATTCCGAAGCCATGCAGAGCTGCGGGCTGAAGGATACCTTCGACCCGGACACCTTCTCCTATATCTCCGACACTGTCTCGGAGCGGATCCGGCAGCTCAATGAAACCTAAATATCCGCAGCCCGGATTCGGCCTGTTGCCGACGTTCCGGGCTGCTTTTTCCTGGAAATGCGCATCTTCTATGATAAAACGGCAGCAGAACAGTCGCGTTCCGGCGGATGCCGGCAGTTGACAATTACGCTGAATTGTGGTATGATAAGATGAATGCGTATGAGTATTCTTATTTCAGATTATGAGGGGGAAATCAACATGCTGGATATCAGCGGGAAATGGGCACTGGTCACGGGCGCGAGCAGAGGAATCGGAAGGCTTGCGGCACTGGCACTGGCAGAGCAGGGCTGCAATCTGATTCTGCTCAGCCGGGATACGAAGCACACTGCTGACGTCGCGGCCGCTGCGGGAGAGAAGGTCTCTGTCCGCGAGGTCTCCTGCGACCTTTCCGATCCGGGCTCCGTATCAAAGGCGATTGCAGAGATCGACGCGCTCGGTGTGCCGGTCGATATCATTCTCAATAACGCCGGCGTACAGATCGCATACCGGAACGACTACTATCAGACACCGGTCAGCGATTATGAGATCAGCTTCCGGATCAACACCATCGCACCGATGATGATTTGCTATCATTTTATCCCGAAGATGGTCGAGCGGGGCTTCGGCAGAGTTGTGAATACGACAAGCGGCATCCGGCTGGAGCCGGAGCAGGCGGGCTATTCCGCGAGCAAGGCGGCACTGGACAAGGTAACGATAGACCTCGGCTCGAAGCTCGGCGGAACCGGCGTGGCGATCAACCTGACCGATCCGGGCTGGTGCAGAACCGACCTCGGCGGGCCGCATACACCGAATGCACCGGAGAGCGCTCTGCCCGGCGTGATCGTCGGCGCACTGATCGAGCAGCCGAAATCCGGCAGAACCTTTGCCGCGGGACTGTTTTATGACATGACGCTGGAGGAAGCGGTCGCGAAGGCAGAGGATATGCCGTGCAGCGCTTACTGATTCTGCGATGAAGCTGCTGATTGTCCGGCACGGGGATCCGGATTACGAGCATGATACGCTGACGGAAACCGGCTTTGCCGAGGCCGCCTGTGTTGCGGAGCGCCTGCGGACGCATGAGATCCGCGCATTTTATGTCTCGCCGCTCGGCAGGGCACAGGATACTGCCCGCTTCACACTGAATGCGATGAACCGAGAAGCAGAGACGCTTCCGTGGCTGCGCGAATTTCACGCGCCGATTCTGCACCCGGATACCGGCGATGTGCGCGTGCCGTGGGACTGGCTCCCGGCGGCATGGACGGCCGAGCCGATGTACTATGACAAGGATCAGTGGTGCAAAACCGCCGTGATGCAGGAATACGGCGTGGACAGGGAAGCGCAGCGGGTTTATGACGGGCTCGATACACTGCTTGCAAAGCACGGCTATTTCCGCGAGGGCATGGTTTACCGCGCAGTGCGCCCGAATTGCGATACGCTCTGCCTGTTCTGTCATTTCGGCGTATCCTGCGTGATGATCGGGCATCTGATCGGCTGCTCGCCGATGGTGCTCTGGCACGGGCTCTGCGCCGCGCCTGCGACTGTAACGGTTCTGACGACTGAGGAGCGCCGGCAGGGGATCGCCGCATTCCGGATGAATGCCTTTGGGGATTCCGGGCATTTTTATGCTGCGGGGCGCGAGCCGTCCTTTTCTGCGAGGTTCTGTGAGATGTTCAGCCTTGCAGATGAGCGGCATGACTGAGGAAAGCATTGTGCTTTAGGAGGAAGAAAAAGCTTTGAATATTATCATTGTAGGCTGCGGAAAGGTCGGCAGAGTTCTGACCGAGCAGCTGAATGAAGCCGGAAACAATATCACGGTTGTCGATCTGAACGGCTCCCGCGTGACGGAGGTTTCAGAGCGGTATGACGTCATGGGTGTTGTCGGAAACGGCGCAACGCACTCTGTTCTGATGGAGGCCGGCATCGACAAGGCTGATCTGCTGATTGCCGTGACAGGCTCCGACGAGCGGAATCTGCTCTGCTGCCTGATCGCAAAAAAGGCAGGCGACTGCCAGACGATCGCCCGTGTCCGCAGCCCGCAGTACAATGCCGATGCACCGTATCTCAAGGAGGAGCTCGGCCTTGCAATGGTCATCAACCCGGAATATGCAGCCGCCGCTGAAATCGCGCGGGTGCTGCGGTTCCCGTCTGCGATCAAGATCGAGACCTTTGTCAAGGGCAGGATCGAGCTGCTGAAATTCCGGCTGCCGGAGGATTCTCCGCTCTGCGGCATGGCAGTCAAGGACATTGCGCCGAAGCTGCACTGCGATATTCTGGTCTGTACGATCGAGCGCGGCGATGAGGTCTATATCGCAAACGGCAACTTTGTCTTTGCTCCGCGCGATGTGATCTCGATTATTGCAGAGCCGAAAAATGCATTTACCTTCTTCCGGAAGATCAATTACAAGGCAAAGCCGGTCAATGATGTCCTGATTGCCGGCGGTGGCGATATCACGCATTATCTCTGCGGCCTGCTGGAAAAATCCGGCATCTCCGTAACCGTCATCGAGAAGGACGAGGACCGCGCAAATCAGCTCTCCGAGCAGCTCTCGAATGTCAATGTCATCTTTGCCGACGCGATCAATCAGGAGGTGCTGAAGCAGGAGAACATTGAGAAGAAGGAGGCATTTGTCTCCCTGACCAACCTCGACGAGGAAAACATCCTGCTCTCGCTCTTTGCAAAATCGGTCAGCGATGCGAAGATCGTGACGAAAATCAACCGGATTGACTTCGATGAGGTCATTGAGCATCTCGATCTTGATACCATAATTTATCCGAAAAACATCACCTCCGAGTCGATTGTCCGCTATGTCCGTGCCATGAAAAAGACCATCGGCACAAACCTTGAGACGCTGTATCAGGTTATCAAGGGAAAGGTCGAGGCGGCGGAATTCAACATCCGGACAGACTGTGAGCTGACACGCGCCCCGCTGATGGAGCTGAATCTGAAGCCCGGTGTGCTGGTCGCGGCGATCGTCCGGAACCGGAAGGTTCTGATCCCGCGCGGCAGCGATACCATTCAGATCGGCGATTCCGTTGTCGTGGTGTCCGATCACCTCGGGCTGCATGATATGAATGAAATTATCCGCTGACGGAGGCTTGCAAAAAAGATGAATGTTCGGATGTCTGTCTATATTCTGGGATTTCTGACGCTGTTTGAGGGCATCTTCATGGTCGTCCCGACGATCACGGCAGCGGTGTATCAGGAGCCGGAGCTGATGCTGTTTGCCGGCTTTGCCGTCGGACTGATGCTGATCGGCTTTTTGATTACCCGTTTTAAGCCGGCAAATAAAACCTTGTTTGCGCGGGACGGCTTCGTGATTGTTGCGGTAAGCTGGATTCTGCTTTCTGTATTCGGTGCGCTGCCGATGTATATTTGCGGCGCGATCCCGAAGTTCGTGGATGCAATGTTTGAATCGGTTTCCGGGTTTACAACGACCGGCGCCAGCATCCTGCACGATCTTGATTCGCTGCCGAAATGCGTCATTATGTGGCGCAGCTTCATGCACTGGATCGGCGGCATGGGCGTGCTCGTGTTCATTATGGCAATCCTGCCGCTTGCCGGCGGACAGAATATGTATCTGATGAAGGCGGAGAGCCCCGGCCCGTCCGTCAGCAAGCTGGTGCCCCGCGTCCGGAAAACGGCGCTGCTGCTCTATGTGATCTACTTTGTGCTGACGCTGCTGGAAATCGTCCTGCTGCTGATCGGCGGGATGCCGTTCTTTGACGCGATCAACATTGCCGTTGCGACTGCCGGAACCGGCGGCTTCGGCATCAAAAATGCAGGCATGATGATCTACAGCCCGTTCTGTATCTGGGTCGTCACGATCTTCATGTTCCTGTTCGGCGTCAATTTCGCCAGCTATTTCCTGCTGCTGCACAGAAAATTCCGCGAGGCATTCAGCAGCGAGGTCAAGGTGTATCTCGGCATTTTCCTGTTTGCCGTCCTGACCATTACGCTGGATATCCGGCACCTGTTTGAGAATGTCAGTACCGCACTGATGCACAGCTCGTTTACGATCAGCTCCCTGTACTCCTCAACGGGCTTTTCGACGGTCGATTTTAACCAGTGGCCGACCTTTTCGAGAACCCTGCTCGTCATGCTGATGTTTGTCGGCGCATGTGCCGGCAGCACCGGCGGCGGCATCAAGGTTTCGCGCTTCATCATCTTTTTCAAGAACATGCACAATGAGCTGCGCGTGATGACGCATCCGCGGCAGGTGAAGAAGGTGAAGCTCGACGGGCATCAAGTCGATTCGGAGGTCATCCGCTCCGTAAATGTCTATTTTGCATGCTATATCATGCTGTATGCGGTCAATATGCTGGTGCTCTCGCTGGATCATCTTGACCTGACAACGAACTTTACGGCAGTTGTTGCAACGATGAACAATATCGGGCCGGGGCTCAATCTGGTCGGTCCTGCATCAAATTACGACGTCTATTCGGGAAGCTCCAAGTGCATGCTGATCTTCAACATGCTCGCCGGGCGACTGGAGCTGTTCCCGATCATTCTGCTGCTGTCGCCCTCTACATGGAAAAAATAACCGAAGGAAACGAAGAACTCAGAATGCAATCAGAGCATAAAACAGGACTGGTCATGGAAGGCGGCGCGATGCGCGGGCTCTTTTCCGCCGGCGTGCTGGATGTTTTCATGGAACAGGATATCACATTTGACGGCATGATCGGTGTATCTGCCGGCGCGACATTCGGCTGCAATTTTATTACGCATCAGCCCGGCCGTGCGCTGCGCTACTGCATGCGCTACAGGCACGACCCGCGTTTTTGC
Source organism: Oscillospiraceae bacterium (assembly GCA_017460835.1). Lineage (GTDB taxonomy): Bacteria > Bacillota > Clostridia > Oscillospirales > Ruminococcaceae > Firm-04. Next base: position 805 of record JAFUAD010000032.1, on the reverse strand, counting down.
AGCGTGCCGTCTCTGCTGCTGACCGGCGATATGTTCGGCGCGGAGTTCTGCTATCATACGATTCCGGAGAAGCTGGATCCGATCGACAATGAGACCTTTGTCAGCAGCGGCATCCCGTTTTATCTCGTCGCAACGGACGTTGAAACGGGCAAAGCGGTGTATCACCTCTGCCGCGATGTGGTCAGCGACGACGAGCTTGCATGGATGCGGGCGGGCGCTTCGATGCCGCTTGCCTCGCGGATTGTGCATGTCGGCGGGCGCGGGCTGCTCGACGGCGGCATCGCGGATTCCGTTCCGCTGAAATATTTTGAATATAAGGGATATGCGCGGAATGTCGTCGTGCTGACCCAGCCGAAGGGCTATCAGAAGCAGCCGAATTCCATGATGCCGGCAGTGCGCCGCGTTTACCGGAAATATCCTGCACTGATTGCTGCGATGGGTCGGCGGCACCTGATGTATAACAGGCAGATTCAGTATGTCGAGGAAGCGGAGCAGCGCGGGGATGTTTTTCTCATCCGCCCGGCGCAGACACTTCCCGTCGAGCATGTCTCGCACAGCGGAGCAAAGCTCCAGGCGGTCTATGATGCGGGCAGGGAGGCAGCACAGCAGGCGCTCCCGCAGATCAGAGCATTCCTTGAGAAATAAAAAAACTGCGGACGCTGTATTGAACCGACCCCAAAAAGTTAGACAAACTTTTGAAAGAAAACTTATGCAAAGCGACTAAGAGTGATCTTGGTCGCTTTTGTTATGCAGCACCCAGTCTGTACTCAATGGGCGACATACCATCAAGCTTAAGCTTGATGCG
>JAFUAD010000031.1 GCA_017460835.1 Oscillospiraceae bacterium | reverse complement strand
GTCTCACTTACGGGCGTGGTGTCCCTTGGTGATGTACGTTAGTCCAATCACTGCTTCCATTATAGCTTAAGTAACAAGTGCGTGTAAACCATGACTGGCTTGCCATGGATTTATACGACCAATTATTATTATAGTAGGTGTTATTATGGAAAAGAATACTGAAAATGATGTCCTCGAAAGGTGGGTAAATCTTGAAGAAGTGGCGAATTATCTGAGCGTCAGCAAAGATACGATACGGGCGTGGATCAAGCAAGGAAAAATACCGTTTTATCGTGCGGGTAAGATGTATAAGTTCAAAATATCAGAAATTGACGAATATGTAAGGAATGGTAAAATTACAGAGTAAAGGAGCAAAATGCTATGGAAGGAAAAATGCCGGCGGCAATTACATCAATCGTGCTGAATACCAGAACATATCATAATGTTCAGATCACGCCTACGCTGATCAATTTCTTCTACGGGAAGAATGGTGTCGGCAAGTCAACCATAGCAGACTGCATTCGTTCCGGTGCCGGCGTTACGCCTTCGCTCTCTAATTATGAAGTCCTTGTTTATGACAGGACATTTATCGACAATAATATTCGCACCGAGGGAATGTCCGGCGTATTCAGTGTCAATGAGGGTAATATCCAGATTCAAGATGAAATAAAAGAGAAGGAAGCTGCTCTTGAAAAGCTGCGTTCACAGCAAGCAGGTCTTATCGCACAGCAGGATGCACTCAAGGAAAAGCCAGCGGAGATTCAAACAAAACTTGAAACGGAGTGCTGGGGTGAGCTTACCGATCTCCGGAACACTCTTTTCCCGGAAGCGATGAAAAAGAAACGCAATAACAAAAACGGCTTTGTTGGTGAGCTGTTAAAAGTAATTACTCCTGCACAGCATGAAATGAGTGATATGCGTTCCCTGTATGAAGCGGCTTTCAGTACGGATTCGACAGTGTACAGTAAAATGCCTACTGTATCAGCAGTCGTAGTTGATCAGATTGCAGGATATGATCTGCTTGCTAAGGCGATCACCAGCCGTGCAGATACACCATTTGCGGATTTTGTCCGTACCCTCGGCTCTATGGACTGGGTTCAGTATGGACATGAACACTTTACTGATAAGGCAGATCATCGCTGCCCTTATTGTTCCAGAACGCTGCCTGATGATTTTGAACAGCAGCTTGCATCATGTTTTGACGATGCCTACGAGCGTGAGCGCAAAGGTGTCGCTGCATTCAAGTCTGAATACGAGCGTCAAATGCAGATCGTGATAAATACATTGAGTCAGAATTTACGGCACCCTTTCCCACGTAATGACTTCTCAGCTTATAATGATAAATTTGAAGCCCTCAAGGCAAAGCATGAATTAAACATGAGCCGCCTGATGGAAAAGCTCAATTCTCCTACAACAAAAGTAAGCCTTGAGTTTGTAGCCGACATTCTGAACGAACTGAACCAGATCATTCGGCAGATGAATACGGCTATCGAAGAGAACAATGCTATTATTTCCAAGCGTAAGATTAAGCAGGTAGAATGCACTGATATGATATGGGAACATATGGCTTTTCTTACAAAGGCTTACATCGAGAAATATCGTGCAGACATGGCAGAGGTAAATGGCAAACTCTCAAAGCTGAAGGGTGAAATAGAATCCATCAGTAATGCCATGACTACATTACGCAAGGAAATCTCTGAGCTATCAATTCAAATTGTAAATGTTGATGCGACTATGAACAGCATCAATGATATGCTTATAAACGCTGGCTTTCAGGGCTTTACAGTAAAGAAAAAGCGCGGAGAGCCGAACAAGTATCAGATCGTGCGCGATGACGGTACCCCTGCTCACGGGTTGAGTGAGGGAGAAAAGAACTTTATTGCATTTCTGTATTTTTATCACAAGATTCTCGGCAGAGAAAAAGCCGACAGCGAATTTAAGAACCGCATCATCGTAATTGATGATCCCGTTTCCAGCATGGATAGCTCGGCGCTGTTTATTGTCAGCTCAATAGTCCGTGAACTGATTTCTATATGCCATAACAATGGGTGCGCCGAAAAACCGGATGCCCCACGATATATAAAGCAGATATTTGTTTTGACACATAACTCATTTTTCCACAATGAGGTGTCGTATAACCGTTTAGGTGTCGATGACTTCCATTGCGTAAATTTCTATCTGATAAAAAAAGAGAACAATGTATCAACCGTCACGCCGTGTACCAAAAAGGATGCATTCGGCAGAACGCCGATGATAGAACAGAACTATACACCCGTGTATAATGCATACAAAACACTCTGGAAGGAATATAAAGAGGCAGCATCGCCGATTGTTCTGAAGCAAGTGATCCGACAAATTCTGGAATACTATTTCATTCAGATATGCGGATACAAGGGAGAACAGCTTTCCGATCTGCTGAAGAAGGAACAGGTATTGTTTATAAAGCAAAATCCAGACGGCAGTGAAAACCGCGATCTTCTTCATGCAGTAGACTCTTTGATGCATTATGTGGGAGCGAATATCCACGGCTTGTCAGATGGTTATGACTACATCGATGACACCGCAGACATGGACAGCATAAGAGAAACATTCCAGCAGATTTTTACTGCTATGAAACAACCGCAGCATTTTGATATGATGATGCAGTCGGTATAAGTATAATCGACAGGAGCGATGGAAATGGAAATATTCAATAACACAACAAAAACCGTAGGTGATGATATAAAAGCCATCGTTCGATCCGGTGACCGAATTTCAATCGCCGCAGCCTGCTTTTCTATCTACGCTTATCAGGAATTGCGGGAGCAGCTTGAGTCGTGTGAGGAGCTGCGATTCATTTTTACCTCCCCGACATTTATTGCGGAGAAAACAAAATCGGAACGCCGCGAGTTCTATATTCCACGTCTTGGCAGAGAACGCAGCCTTTACGGTACAGAATTTGAGGTGCGTCTCCGCAACGAGCTGAAACAAAAGGCAGTTGCAAAAGAGTGCGCCGACTGGATGCGCCGCAAGGTTCGCTTTAAGTCCAATACTACCCGTGAAGGCATGAACAATTTCCTGCTTGTGGACGGAGCAGATGATACCTATACCTATATGCCGATGAACACGTTCACAACTGTTGATCTTGGCTGTGAGCGCGGCAATAATCTCACTAATATGGTAACGCGCCTTGAAAATCCAGCAAGTGCAGAGTTCCTGCGAATGTTTAATTCTATATGGAGCGATGATGAGAAACTGACCGATGTAACAGAAGATGTTATCGAAATGATAACGACTGTATATCAGGAGAATGCACCGGAGCTTGTATACTTCATGACGCTGTATAATATTTTCAGCGAGTTTTTGGAAGATATTTCTGAGGATGTTCTTCCGAATGAGGCTACTGGATTCAAGGATAGTGTGATTTGGAGTAAGCTGTTCCATTTCCAGAAGGATGCTGCCCTTGCCATCATCAATAAGCTGGAGCAGTTCAATGGATGCATTTTGGCTGACAGTGTCGGTCTTGGTAAGACATTTACTGCATTAGCAGTTATCAAGTATTATGAAGGGCGCAATAAAAATGTACTTGTTCTTTGCCCGAAAAAACTGTCCGAGAACTGGATGACCTATAGAGGCAATCTGATCAATAACCCTCTGGCTGCTGATCGTCTCCGTTATGATATCTTATATCATACAGATTTGTCCCGCGACAGCGGTAGCACAGTTATCGGATTACCAATAGACCGCATCAACTGGGGCAACTATGATCTTGTGGTTATTGATGAGAGCCATAATTTCCGAAACGGTACTGGAACGCATAAACTCGGTGATGATAAAGAAAACCGCTATGTGCGTCTTATGAACCGAGTGATAAAACCGGGCGTAAAGACAAAGGTGCTGATGCTGTCAGCAACCCCTGTCAATAATCGTTTTTATGATCTCCGCAATCAACTGGCACTGGCATACGAAGGCGAGTCGGAAGAGTTCAGTGAAAAGCTGAAAACAAAATCGGACATTGATACAATTTTCCGTCAGGCTCAGACCGTGTATAATGCATGGTGCAAGCTGCCGGAAGAACAGCGTACAAACGATCAATGAAAACGGCGAGGTTGTGCGGGCGATTGACGCCGATGTACTCCGGCAGGAGATCTCGGCGGCAGTTGTGGAGGGCGCACAGGAGCGCTATCTCAATGCAAAACGCCGTGATGCAATAACGCATCACGGCGTCAGCATGTCAAAAGCCCCTCTGCTTCGCTCGCGGAGGGGCAATTTCAGCGATGAATCTGTCGATCATTCCGTTTCATTAGCGGTAAAGAAGTTTATCAAGTGGCAATGCTTTTCCTTTTTGTCAACGGATTTGTTTCCGCCTACTACATAAGGCCGTGTGCTTTGTATGCATCTGAAGGATTCTGAGGAGCCGATTGTCTGTGTAAAAGCAGATGGTCGGCTCCTTTTTGTTTTCGGATAATCTCAAAAAATGAGTTTAGTGCATCCCTGACTCAGAAATTGAGATAAGGATCGGGCTCACAATATGAATGAGCGTTTTCCAAACTCAGATAATGAGGGGGGAGCGGATACTGTATAATTGTTGAAAAGGAGCCTCTCATATTGAGAAACTCCTCTTATCAGACTTAATACTGATTGATGCTTGTGAACAGACTGTTCAGCTTCTCATAAAGATCATAAACTGATGAGTCGGCATCCTTCAGAGCATCGGGCTCTACAGCTTTCAGGCAGTCATCAGCAATCATGATCTTTCTTTTCAGGAAATCGGCAACCAACTCATATCCGTTTAGCTCAAAGATATACTGAACGGTATCGGTTGAAACGCAGTCGCTTTTGAGGACATTTTCGTCAAGCTCCATTTTTTCAACAGCATCGGCAAATAAATGGAATCGCTTTACGGCTGCTTTGACCTCACCCTGATATTGCTCATCTTCTATTGCGCTCTGTGAGAAGAATACATCTCTGGTGCGGAGTACCTCAGCGGATAGAAGCGCAGCCGCCTGTTTCCGAATTACGGCTTCGACAGCTTTGATGCGTTCAGGCGTGAAAGTTTCATCACCTCTGAAGGCAAAGGAAAAATCGCGAATCGTCTTAACACGGTCACGGAGCGTATCATTCATTGCAATTTGACCGATGCGGGTAAAGTCATCGCCGAGAACTGGCGCATACTCAAACAGCTTATCGCCAATGTTCTCAAAATCCGCAATCGAAACATACGGCAGCATGGAAAGATTCAAATCGAATACCGGTGCCATGCCGGTGATTTCGAGTGTATCGTTGTCAAACAGCACACCGTAATTGCCCGCATGTCTGTCCTGATTAAAGCAGAGAGAGTCAACTACCAACATCTCACGGAACGCCTGCGCTGTGCCAATACGCTCAAAGAAATCGAACACATCCTGCAAGCTGTTCGCTTTCATCAGTTTTGAAAAAGAAGCGTATCCGTATTGCTCGTTTGTAAACAGATTGCACTTGGATGCAAGTTTACCGTGCAGCAGCACAGTGTGATACGGCACATAATTGTCCGGACTGATCACTGCGGCGATTTCTGATGCCAGCATTTCACAGTACGGCTCCAAACCTGCTCCGTATTCATTGCCGCGCTTGTAGATGAATATATCTGATCCAAAGTTGCCCCGCTGTTTTTCCTTCCGGAAACACTTACGAAAAGAACCCTCACAGGCAAGCTCCGGTGATGTGGATGAGAAATCAGCAACATACAAGCCGACACCTTCAAAAGCCAGTCGGGAGATTGCTTCAGTGAACTGGTTGCTGTACAAAGATACCTGCTCCCATGTCAGGCTTTCACGTTCCGATTTCACCCAGAATGTATCGTTGATCGTAGCAGCATGTGTGGTTCTGATGAAGCCTTCGTTATCATCACATCCCATCTGTCGCATGATTTTCTGTAGGTGAGCGTTATGCTTTGAGGACTTGCGGCTGTCAAGCCATGTGTTGATGTCATCGAAACCAAACGGCAGCTTCCCCATCCGCTCAACCTCAGTGAACAAGACAGTATCGGAGAAAGCTGTGGCAGGCTTCTTTTCAAAGGTTGCAACCACTGCATTCTTGTTCATAAGGAAATACATCCCTGTCCGCCTTCCTTCGTTCTGTAATCTACTTCATTATACCATACTTTTTGTGGGATATCAAGGGGGGTGGAGCAAGAATAACGGGCGGGGATGGGGGCTGGTGCCGCCCGCCGGGGCGGGTGAAAATCTCAAAAATGGGAGCAACACCAGACCGTCGGCCCCTCTCGTGTTAAAATTCGCAAATTTGCAAGGGCCCCGGTCATTTGGGACCCTGACAGTGTCGATTTACAGAATTCAGACTTACTTCCAGATTAATGGAAATCACTGAATTATCGCACTTTTTCGGCAATCACCACAGGAACCTTTTGATACTTTGATACTTGCGACATTTCGTTACAAAACACATTGTAAATCGGCGATTTTCCACGCAAAAAATGGTATAAACATGGTGTTTTGTTTCCAAACCGCGTTTTACAGTTTGCCACTTGGCGGAGCCCGTGTGGATACTAAAAACCGCATATCTTTGGCGGATTCGAGGTGATATTAATGACAGATTCTCAAAAACACCAAGTACGGGCAATGCGGATGCAGGGCATCGGATATAAGGCGATTGCAAGGTCACTGGGCTTGAAAATCAATCAGGTGCAGCTTTTCTGCAAGGCTCACGGTCTTGCCGGAGATAATAATCTGATCGATGTCAACTATCAAATCTGGTGTCAGCAGAACAGTCGCTGCCCGATATGCGGTGCTAAGATCAGTCAGCCGAAAACCGGGCGCAGAAAGAGATTCTGCTCCGGGCGTTGCAGAACAAGATATTGCCGGGAACAGAAGGGAGAATGAAAATGCTTGTAACAGTTTTATGCCTGACCTACATGATGATCATCATCCTGATCTATGCAATCTGGATCACCTCTATCATCAAGCATATGCTGTATATCCATATCATCGGTATGGAGCAGAGCCGCCTTGCCGAGATTTTTCCACGCAAGCCGTTTCATCATATAATCAAAATGCTCATAAAGCGGTTCGGGGTGACTTCCTCCGGCAGCGACCAATAACGCACCGCATCTGCCCTTGCCGATCAACTCGCTCCTGTCAAACTCTGCCAATGCCCACAGCCTGTCGATCACATTTTTGAGCAGACCGCTGTAGCTCCAAAAGAATAGCGGCGTGGCAAACACAATCACATCTGCCTTGCGGAACTCTGCATAAATTGTATCCATATCGTCACGCTGTACGCATGGGTGTTCCTTGTCCTTGCCGCCGTTTAGACAGCCAATGCAGTTATGGATATTCAGCCGGTTCAGGTCAATGACCTTGACCGTGTGACCGACCGACTCAGCACCTTTTCGGAACGAGCCTATCATCGCTGCCGTGAAAGCATTTGCTCTTGCAGAGCCGTTTAGTACGAGGATATTTGACATTGCTTTTCCCTCCCGTTAGGATCATATCTTCATTATACAACAGCAAAGCGGGAGTGTCAAGGCATATCATTTTTTGAGATACATCTTGAAGAATAGCCGCTGATATGATATAATAGAAAGCGATTAGTAGTATTGCACATAATCTGAGTAGTAATATAAGTAGAATCACATCCCGCATCTCCCAATTCTACGCAATACTCCGCAAAAATCCTTAGTAGTAAAACGCCACGATTTCTACTACTATTTGACTACTAACGATGTCCGCAATATGCGTATTTTTGCCGAGATTTGCCGATTTTGCCCCACTCTGGCAAATTGGTAGTAAGGCAAATGCAGTTCGTAAAAGTCCGCATTTTACGGCAAAATACGGCATTTCAGGAAGGGAAATGAGAAAAATGAAAATCATGTTCGTCTGCCACGGCAGAAGTTCCAGAGATTTCGTCCTGACTTGGGCTTACTCGGCATAACTTCCCGCAATTTTGTGAGATAAAGCAAGGATTACTACCGTTTTACTACTAACGACTTTTTATGCGGATATTATGTAAAAAAGGGCTTTTCTGAGTCGATTTGCTGCTCAGGAAAGCCCTTGTTTCGTATATTCACTTAGATCTCAATGAGAACTTCCCATTGACCGTTCCGCTTTCCGTTTTTTCGGCGCAGGAAACCTTTAGCCTGCAAGTCTACTGTTCTGGATTTCACTGTTCGTTCGGACTTGCCGATGGCTGCAGCAAGTGCTTTCTGTGTAATAGACGGATTATTGGAAATCTCACGAAGTATCGCCAGTTCCTCCAAAGTGCAATTTTTGCACTTTGAAATCTCCGAATTTGCACTTTGAATGGCACTTTGGGAGGATTCAGAATAGTCGATGTGCAAATATCTGTTTTTCAAGTCATGCTGTGCGCCTGTCAGAAGATTCTCCATGAACTGCTCAAGAAACACAGTTGTAGAATGTATATTGTTTTGCAGATCATTGAAATTTGCCCTGACGAGTGCATTGCGAAAATACCACGAGTTCTCTGCAAAAACCTGATTGTTCACGTTGAAGCCGAAGGTTTGCAGATACTTGATCATGAACACAGCAGTTGTTCGGGTGTTCCCCTCACAGAACGGATGAATCTGCCAGATGCCTGAAATGAATGTTGTAATGTGCTTGATCGCCTGTGCTGCATCCAGATCTGCATAAGAGAACGCCTTTTCCTGTCCGAAATCATAGTTGAGCGTATCACGGATGCTGTCAAATGCCGCATAGAATACGGATTTGCCGTTCAGTACCCATTCTTTTTTTGAGATGTTGTAAGTCCTGAATTGTCCTGCGGACTTGAACACACCTGTGAATAGCCTGCGATGAATGGACTGCAGTTCTGCCGGTGAAAATTGGAACGCCTTCTCAGCAAGCAGCTCGGCTATACGGGAGGCAACAATATCGGCTTCCTTGGTATCCTGCTCGGCGGCCATGCGCACATCACGCTGCTCATAATAACTGAAAATTCTCTTCTGTGCTGTGGTGATATCGATTTTACCCTCGATATGCTCCTTTGCAGTTTCAAGCAAGTAGTCCGAGGTCTGGAGACCGTCAACATCCTGCAAGCCGATTGCAGTTTGCCATGCAGCACTTTTTTCGGAGCGTGTAGGCTCGCCTTGGCGGATATATTCTTCTAAATCGTACTGCCAGTCATGTGCCTGTGACATATTCCGTTTCGCCTCCCTTTATCGCTTTCCTATATTCCTAGTATACCACAATATCAACGAAAAAGCAAGGTGGCATCAATCTATCATAACGGAAACAGCATTTCCTATGAAGGCGCAAATGTGACGGTTTCCGGCAGCACAGCCACGATCACCGCATCCGGCGATTATTACATTGACGGCACGCTCACGGGCGGGCAAATCATTGTGCAAATTCCCGATGAAACGCTGGATACCAAGACGGTAAAGCTCTATTTGGGCGGCGTGCAGATGACAAACAGCACTGCCCCCTGCATTCTGATCGAAAATGCGGAGAATACCTCCGTCAATCTTGTTGCGGGCACGGAGAATCTGCTCTCGGACAACAGTGTCGCGCCTGCCGCAGAAACCGAACCGGCATTCGCCGTCCTGCATGCAAAGGATGACTGCACGATCAAGGGCGAGGGCGCACTGACTGTCACTGCCGGCATGCAATACGGCATCCACTGCAACAACGACCTGAAAATCACCGGCGGAACGCTCACTGTGACCACGGAGAACGCAGATGCCGTTCGCGGCAGAACCTCTGTCACGGTCAAGGGCGGCGCACTCTCTGTGGATGCAAAGGGCGACGGCATCAAATCGACCAAGGGCAGCATGGAAATCTCCGGCGGCACGCTTGCGATCAAATCAAGCAAGGATGCTTTGCAGGCAGAAACCGATATGACACTGACTGGCGGCAGCATTCAGGCTTGCGGCGACCGCGGTCTGAAAGCACCCGGCACAATCACGCTCGACGGCTGCACGCTGCTCGCGACTGCGACGGATTATCCCTGTGAAAACCTCGGCACACAGCCGCAGAGCACGCTGACACTTGCTTACACCAAGGAATGGGCAAAAAACAATCCCATCACGCTGACCGCATCGGGGCAGACGGCATTTGAGATGAATACGCTCAAGAAATTCCGCTATGCGATTGTCTCCGCGCCCGAAATCGCAGAGAGCGTCCGACTCTGGACAGGCGGCATCGAAACCGAAGCTACCGGACAAACCGCACTCCGCATGAACAGCAGCTATGCCGATGTCAACAACACCGATACCGCAGAGCTGCTTTACGCAGGGCTGTTCGATCAAAGCCGCGTACACAAAATCGAAATCGACATGCCGAACTGGAATGCGTTCATCGCAGATGCCGATTCGGAGGAATATTATCCGTGCGATATCACAATTGACGGCGAGACGGTCAAAAATGTCGGCATTCGCACAAAGGGCAACAGCTCACGGCAGTTTGTCTCGCAGGCAAACAAGGATAAATATAGCTTCCGCGTCAAATTTGACAAGTACGACAAATATGCGAATTACCATGGGCTGACAGAAATCTGCATGAACAACATGTACTCCGATCCCTCCTGCATGCGCGATATCCTGTGCTACAACGCCTGCTATGAAATCGGCGCCTATGCGCCGAAATGCGCCTACACCGATACATATGTCAACGGCAGCCTTTACAGCTTCTATTTTCTTGCCGAGCAGCCGGGCGATACCCTCGCAGAGCGGCTCTCACTGAGCGATAATGCCGTATTCTATAAGGCAGCTGACAAGATCGGCGCGAACGGCGGCTACGACTGCTCGTTCAAAGCCTCGATGGAGCTGGATAATTTTGAGGTGAAATTCGGCGCAGACGACAACTTGCAGCACATTGACGAGGTCAAGCAGGCAATCAACAACTTCAACACAGGAAATTATAAGGAGATTGAAAAAATCCTTGATGTTCCGAGCTTTTTGCAGGGCTTTGCGGTCAACGCGGCGCTTTGCAATTACGACAGCTATAACGGACAGATGGCACACAATTTCTACCTTGTCTACTCCGAGGGCAAGATGCACTATGTCTGCTGGGATTATAACCTTTCGCTTGGCAATTTCATGGATTACGGCGCTTCTGCGGAGTCGGATATCACTGCGGCGGTATATCAGACCACGGCGGCGGAACGCCCGCTCTTAAAGCTGCTTGATGTGCCGGAATACCGGGAAATGTACAACGGTTATGTCAAACAGATCGTTGCGATGTACAGCGATCCGGAGCGTGCGGTCGCACCGATTGCTGAACTGATTCGCCCGCATGTGCAGGCAGACCCGCGCTTCTTCTTCACCGCAGACCAGTTTGAAAGCAATATCGCACGCTCGGAAAACGGCTTGCAGGTCGGAAACGGCGGCGGATGGGGCGGCTTTGGCGGCTGGGGCGGATTCGGCGGATTCGGCGGCGGATTGTTCTCCTACGGCGGCGAGCAGGTCTCCATCGTCGATTTTATGATCAAGCGCAACGAGGTCATCCGTGCCGCAATTGGATAATGCATCAAACGGCTTCTCGAAAGAACACCGAAAAAACGGACGGCAAACGCGCCGAATAACTGAATGCGATCAGCTCCCTCAAGCGGGGGAGCTGATTTTTTGACCACCAGATCGGTGACGGTTCTTGTACGCGCAGCCGAATTCACCGGCGCATCGGCAGCTGCTTCGTGCAGAGTGCTCTTGTTTCTGCATGCATAAGAATTATGATTCGGTTTGTGCATACCATGACAGCTCACATTTGTATATACTTGAAAATATTCAGCATATAATCCCGCTCACTTTGTTGATTCCTCCAAACCTTATGCATAAAGCTTGACAATATGCGCATTTTATGATACAATCCAAATCACAATCGAATATGCAAAAGCTGTGACGAAGAATGGCAGGGACATGCGCATTTCAGAGAGCTGATGGTTGGTGCGAATCAGTAATGCCGGAGCCTTTGCCTCTCCCTTCTGAGCTGGAAGCCTGAAACTTTTTTGAGCGTGTAGGGCGACCCGAGTTTGCTGCGTTAGTGCATAGAAGTTGATTGACTTTGAAATGAAAGGCGTCGACGAAGACGGAAACTATTACGCGTTTTACAGAGAGCCGGGGAGGGTGTGATCCCGGTAAACAACGATAGATTTCTTATCCCTTCTGAGCCGGAAGCCCCAAAGGTTTCAACACCTAGTAGGCGTTTCCCGCGTTTGCTGCGTCAGTGCATAGAAGTTGATAGACTTCGAAGAGGTGGCGGGTCATTGTATCCGCAATTTGAGTGGTACCGCGAGTGTCAGAATATCTGCACCCGTCTCAAAGTTTTACACTTTGGGACGGGTGTTTTTTGTTCCCCAGAAAAATCCCAAAGATAATCTGATTTCAGAAAGGCGGAATCCAACATGCTGACACTAGACAAGGTTTTTCACGCACAGACAATCCTAAAGGACATGATTCGGGAGACTGCACTGGTTCAGGCGCACGGCATTGCGCCGGAATGCGAGCTGTTCCTAAAGCCGGAAAATCTGCAATTTACCGGTTCATTCAAGCTGAGAGGCGCTGCCTATAAGATTGCAATGCTCTCGGAGGAGGAAAAGCAGCACGGTGTGATCGCGTGTTCAGCCGGTAATCATGCGCAGGGCGTTGCACTTGCCGCAACAAAAAACGGCATCAGCTCACTGATCTGTCTGCCGGACACCGCGCCGATCTCCAAGGTGGAGGCGACAAAGGGCTTTGGCGCAGAGGTGTGTCTGGTTGAGGGCTGCTATGACGATGCATACCGGAAGGCGCTGGAGCTCAAGGAAAGCAAGGGATACACATTCGTGCACCCGTTTGATGACGAAAACGTCATAGCCGGACAGGGAACCGTTGCGCTGGAGATTCTGAATGAAATGGATCATCTGGATGCAATCGTGGTTCCAATCGGCGGCGGCGGATTGATCTCCGGCATCGCGTATACGGTGAAGCAGATTCGCCCCTCCGTGAAGGTCTACGGCGTGCAGGTCTGCGGCGCACCGAGCATGTATCAATCCATCCAAAACGGCGAGATCAACTGTCTTTCCTCAGTTGCGACGATTGCAGACGGCATCGCAGTCAAGCAGCCGGGCGAGAACACGTTTGCACTGGTTCGTGAATATGTGGATGAGATCGTGCTGGTTTCGGATGACGAGGTCGCAAGTGCGATTCTGGCGCTGATCGAGAAGCAGAAAATGATTGCGGAGGGCGCGGGCGCTGCGGCGGTTGCAGCGGTTATGTCAGGCAAGCTGGATTTGAAGGGCAAGCGCGTTGTTGCAGTCGTTTCGGGTGGAAATATTGATGTGACAAGTCTTTCGCGGGTGATTGACCGCGGCTTGCGCAATTCGGGCAGAGCATCGAGCCTGTTGATCGAGCTGATCGACAAGCCCGGTCAGCTCAAGGATATTTCGCGCATCATCGCGGACTGCGGCGGAAATGTGACCGGCGTGCATTACGAAAAAGGCAACACGGAAAGCGTCAACGGCTGTTTTCTGCGTATCGACATGGAAACAAGGGACTATGCGCATGTGGAGCTGATTACGCAGTCACTGCGCAATGAAAACTTCAAGCTAATCTGAGAAAGAGAGGAATTTACAATGGCAAACAAGGTTACAACAAATCTGGCACCTGCTGCAATCGGACCGTATTCGCAGGCGGTGTGCAGCGGCAATCTCGTGTTCACATCCGGTCAGATTGCCCTTGACCCGGAAACCGGTGCTCTGACGGGCAAAGACATTGCCGCACAGACCCATCAGGTCTGCAAAAATCTGCAGGCGGTGCTTGCCGCGGCGGGCTGCACAATGGAAAATGCGGTCAAAACAACCTGCTATCTGAACGATATTGCGGACTTTGCCGCATTCAACGAGGTCTACGGCACGTACTTCACCGGCTGCCCCGCCAGAAGCTGTGTTGCCGTCAAAGCGCTGCCGAAGGGTGCGTTGGTTGAAGTGGAAGTCATTGCGGAAAAGGAGGAACCGTAACATGGATGCAAGCAAGTACAGCCCAGGATATTTTCCGGTTGCAAAGCAGTATCACCAGTGGGTCGAAAGGGAGCGGATCGAGCAGCCGCCGATCTGGTGCAGCGTCGATATGCGCGACGGCAATCAGAGCCTTGTCATTCCGATGAATCTCGAGGAGAAGCTCGAATTCTACCGGATGCTGCTGCGGGTCGGCTTCAAGGAGATCGAGGTTGGATTCCCCGCGGCGAGCGAGACGGAATATGAATTTCTGCGCACGCTGATCGACCATGACATGATTCCCGCCGATGTGACCGTGCAGGTGCTGACGCAGTGCCGCGAGCACATCATCCGCAAGACCTTTGAAGCCTGCAAGGGCGCGCCTTCCGTGATTGTGCACTTCTACAATTCCGTCAGTGCCGCACAGCGCGAGCAGGTCTTCAGAATGTCGAAGGAGGAGATCAAGCAGATCGCGGTGGATGGCGCAAGGCTCGTCAAAAAGCTCGCGGCGGAATATGACGGCAATTTCCGCTTTGAATATTCGCCGGAATCGTTCACCGGCACGGAGCCGGAGTTTGCGCTGGAGGTCTGCAATGCCGTGCTGGATGTGCTGGAGCCGAGCAAAGAAAACAATGTCATCATCAATCTGCCCGTCACGGTGGAAATGAGCCTGCCGCATATTTACGCATCGCAGGTGGCATATATCAGCGAAAACATCAGATACCGCGAATTTGTGACGCTGTCGCTGCACCCGCACAATGACCGCGGGACCGGCGTTGCGGATGCGGAACTGGCGCTGCTCGCCGGTGCAGACCGCGTCGAGGGCACGCTCTTCGGAAACGGCGAGCGAACCGGCAATGTGGATATTGTGACGCTGGCGCTGAATATGTATTCGCACGGCGTTGACCCGGGGCTGGATTTCTCCGATATGTGCAGTCTGGTCGAGACCTATGAACGGTGCACCCGCATGCAGGTGTATGCGCGGTCGCCCTATGCGGGGTCGCTCGTGTTCGCAGCGTTCTCCGGCTCGCATCAGGATGCGATCGCAAAGGGCATGAAATTCCGTCAGAAAAAGGGGCTGCATCAGTGGAACGTGCCGTATCTGCCGATCGACCCGAAGGATATCGGCAGAACCTACGACGCGGATGTGATCCGGGTAAATTCCCAGTCCGGCAAGGGCGGCATCGGCTATCTGCTGGAGCAGATGTACGGCTACAATCTGCCGAAGAAAATGCGGGAGCATTTCAGCTATCTGTGCAAATCGGTTTCCGACCGGGAGCACAAGGAGCTGAAGCCCGACGAGATTTTTGATATCTTCAAAGCCCACTATCTCAATCTGGACAGTCAGATTACCGTGTCGAATTTTGACTTTACGCGCGAAAACAATGTCGTGAGAATCAATATTACGTTTGAGGTTGACGGCGAGGAAACCGAGATCGAGGCGGAGGGAAACGGCTCGCTCAGTGCAATCAACAATGCGCTTTGTGCGTTTACCGGCGAGAATTACACCTTGCAGGTGTTCACGCAGCACAGCATGCAGGGTGAGGGCGCACGCAGCATCGCCGCATCGTATATCGGGCTGGAATGCGAGGACGGTACGCTCTTTTGGGGCGCGGGCACGGATACGGACGTCATCAAGGCAAATACAAATGCGCTGCTCAGTGCATATCACAATCTGATGAAGGGGGCTGTTCGCTAATGGGCATGACCATGACACAGAAAATTCTCGCCGCACATGCGGGGCTGGATGCCGTCAGCGCGGGGCAGTTGATTCGGGCAAAGCTGGATATCGTGCTCGGCAACGATATCACAACGCCGGTTGCGGTACAGGAGTTTGAGAAGGCGGGATTCGATTCCGTTTTTGACAAAGACCGCGTTGTCGTTGTGCTCGATCACTTTGTGCCAAACAAGGATATCAAGGCGGCAGAACAATCGAAAACCTGCCGGGAATTTGCCTGCACACACTGCGTCAGTCATTTCTATGATGTCGGCAAAATGGGCATTGAGCACGCGTTGCTCCCGGAGCAGGGCATCGTCACTGCGGGAGATTGCATCATCGGCGCGGATTCCCACACCTGCACTTACGGCGCGCTCGGCGCGTTTTCGACCGGTGTCGGCTCCACGGATATGGCAGCGGGCATGGCGACCGGAGAGGCGTGGTTCAAGGTGCCGTCTGCCATGCAAATTGTGCTGACGGGTTCGCTCCCCGCCGATTGCAGCGGAAAGGATGTGATTCTGACAATCATCGGTATGATCGGCGTGGACGGTGCACTTTATAAAAGTATGGAATTCACCGGAAGCGGCGTGCAGAGTCTTTCGATGGACGACCGCCTGTGCATCTGCAATATGGCAATTGAAGCCGGCGCAAAGAACGGCATTTTCCCGGTCGATGCGGTGACGATGCAGTATCTGGAGGGACGCGCCGAACGCAAACCGCGCATCTTCACGGCAGATGCCGATGCCGAATACGAAAGTGCGGTTGAAATCAACCTTTCTCAGATCGTGCCGACCGTTGCATGTCCGCATCTGCCGGAAAATACCCACCCCGCAAGCACGCTGCACGATGTGAAAATAGATCAGGTGGTCATTGGCTCCTGCACAAACGGCAGACTGGAAGATATGGAAGCCGCCTACAAGGTTTTGAACGGAAAACAGATTGCGGCGGGCGTGCGATGTATCATCATTCCGGGCACGATGCAGATTCTGCGCGAATGTGTCGAGCGCGGATACTATACCGCGTTCATCGACGCGGGCGCGGTCGTTTCCACCCCGACCTGCGGGCCGTGCCTCGGCGGATATATGGGCGTGCTAGCGGCGGGTGAACGCTGCATCTCCACGACAAACCGCAATTTTGTCGGCAGAATGGGACACACCGAAAGCGAGGTCTATCTTGCATCCCCGCTGACGGCTGCGGCAAGTGCTGTGGCGGGCTATATCACCGAATACAGGGAGGCGTAAACATGGAGACAAAAGGACGGGTGTTCAAATATCCCGATAATGTGGATACGGATGTCATCATCCCCGCGCGCTATCTGAATACGCCCGATGCGAAGGAGCTCAGCCTGCACTGCATGGAGGATATCGACAAGGCATTTGCGGCAAATGTGCAGCCGGGTGATGTGATCGTAGCGGGCTGGAATTTCGGCTGCGGTTCATCGCGCGAACATGCCCCGCTTGCGATCAAGACCTGCGGCACGGGCTGTGTCATCGCAAAGAGCTTTGCGCGGATTTTTTACCGCAATGCCATCAACATCGGGCTGCCGATTTTGGAATGCGAAGCGGCGGCAGAGGAGATTCAGGCGGGTGATGAAGTGCAGGTCGATTTTGATACCGGTGTCATCACCGATCTGACAAGCGGAAAAGCGTACAAGGCGCAGCCGTTTCCGTCGTTCATCCAGAATATCATTGCGGCGGGCGGCTTGCTGCAATCACTGAAAAAGGAGCAGGATCATGAATAAGAACATTGCGGTCATCCGCGGTGACGGCATCGGGCCGGAGATTGTGGCACAGGCGCTCAAGGTGCTTGACCGGGTCGCGGCATGTTACGGGCACAGCTTCCGCTATATAGATGTAGATATGGGCGGCTGTGCGCTCGACAAATACGGCGACCCGCTGCCGGAACACGAGCTCGAAAAATGTAAAAATGCCGATAGCGTTCTGCTGGGTGCGGTCGGCGGAAATCAGTGGAATGATGTGCCGGCGGACAAGCGCCCGGAAAAGGGTCTGCTGCGGCTGCGCGCGGGAATGGGCGTTTACTCCAACAACCGCCCCGCAAAAATCTGGAGGCAGCTTGCCGATGCCTCACCGCTCAAATCCGAAATTGTCGCAAACGGCATCGACTTTCTCATTGTCCGCGAGCTGACCGGCGGCATCTATTTCGGCACGCATAAAACCGAAAACGGCACCGCAACGGATATCCTGCAATATTCCGAAGCGGAGATTGAGCGCATTGGCAGAATTGGATTTGAAACCGCACGCAAGCGAAATCGTAGGCTGTGTTCGGTTGAGAAAAGCAATGTGCTCGATTCAAGCCGCCTGTGGAAAGCGGTCATGCACCGCCTTTCGAACGAGTATCCCGATGTGGAGCTGACGGATATGCTGGTCGACAACTGCGCGATGCAGATCGTCAAGAATCCGGCGCAGTTTGATGTGATTGTGACGGAGAACATGTTCGGCGATATTCTCTCCGATGAGGCTTCCATGATCACCGGCTCGATCGGGATGATTCCGTCGTCGAGTCTCGGCGCGGGCACCTGCGGGCTTTACGAACCGATTCACGGCTCTGCGCCGGATATTGCCGGAACGGACAAGGCAAATCCGATCGGGACGATTCTCTCTGCCGCCATGATGCTGCGATACAGCTTTGATCTGAATGCCGAGGCGGATGCAATCGAGCGGGCGGTATCGGCGTTCCTTGACAACAATTACCGCACCGCTGATATCATGCGCAGCGGTATGACCGAGGTCGGGTGCGCACAATGCGGCGACCTGATCGCGGAATATATCGGAAAGGGGTGATCGGATGCTGCTATCCGGTGCAGATATTTTAGTGGAATGCCTGATCGAGCAGGGCTGTGAAACCGTATTTGGCTATCCCGGCGGTCAGATTCTGAATGTGTATGACAGCCTTTATACGCATCAGGACAGAATTACGCATATTCTGACCGCGCACGAACAGGGTGCCGCACACGCCGCCGACGGCTATGCGAGAGTGACCGGCAAGGTCGGTGTTGTGATCTCAACCTCAGGCCCCGGCGCGACCAATCTGGTGACCGGCATTGCCAATGCGTATCTGGATTCTGTTCCGCTTGTTGCCATCTGCGGCAATGTGACAACCGCACAAATCGGCTCGGACAGCTTTCAGGAGATTGACATTACCGGTGTCACGCTGCCGATAACCAAGCATAATTATTTTGTCGGTTCGGTTGAGGAGCTGGCAGACGTTGTGAGAGAAGCGTTTTTGCTGGCGCGCTCCGGCAGACCGGGCCCCGTGCTGATCGACATTCCGAAGGATGTGCAAATTGCAAAATGTGAATACGAACCGCAGGAAACTCAACAAGAAGTGCCCAAAAGTGCCGCGAAGGACATTCGGATTGAAGAAGCGGCTGCCCTGCTGAATGCCGCAAAGCGACCGTTCATTTACTTCGGCGGCGGGGTGATTGCAGCGGGTGCACAGGCGGAAATGCTGGAGACAGCAGAGAAGCTCGATGCCCCGCTCGGCTGCTCGCTCATGGGGCTTTCCGCTGTGCCGACCGATCACCCGCGCTTTCTGGGGATGCAGGGCATGCACGGGCATTACGCCTCCTCAATGGCGATGCACCATGCCGATCTGATTCTGTCGCTCGGTGTGCGCTTCAACGACCGTGTGACCGGGAACCGTCAGAAATTTGCAGTCGGGGCAAAAATCGTGCACATTGATGTGGACGGCTCCGAGCTTTCCAAAACCGTCAATGCCGCATGCGGTCTGCGCGGCGATGTGAAATTCACGCTGCAAAAGCTGCTGACACGGCTGGACAATCACCCAAAACCGCAATGGCAGGAGGAGATTGCAGCATTTCGCCGCGATGAAGAATGTCTGCTTGATAAACGAACGGGCATGACGCCGCGCAATGTGATCTGCGAGATCAACACGCAGATCGGGGCAAACACCGCAGTCTGCACCGATGTCGGGCAACATCAGATGTGGGCAGCGCAGAACCTTTCGTTCAAGACACCGCGGCGCTTTGTATCGAGCGGGGGCTTAGGCACAATGGGCTTTGGATTCGGCGCGGCAATCGGTGCGGCGATCGGCACGCGGGAGCGTTCGGTGCTGATTACCGGGGACGGCAGCTTCGGCATGAATCTGAACGAGCTGATGACCGCGGTGCGATACAATATTCCGGTGACGGTCGTAATTATGGATAACGGCGTACTCGGCATGGTGCGGCAGTGGCAGACTCTGTTTTTCAACCGGCATTATTCCAATACGGTGCTTGACCGCGGCATCGACTACGGCGCATTTGCGCGCGCGTTCGGCGCAGACGGGGAAACTGCCGAATCAACAGCGGAGCTGAACGCCGCACTGAACCGGTCGTTTGCGCGGGAGGGTCCCTATATCATCGACTGCAAAATCGACAAGGACGAATTCGTTTTGCCGATGCTCCCGCCGGGCGGCAGTATGGATGATATCATCACAAGGCTGGAGGTGAAGGCATGAACCGATATACCGTGGCGGTGCTTGTCAACAATAAATTCGGCGTGCTGAACCGCGTGACAAGCATGTTCCGCCGCCGTCAGTTCAATATCAATGCGCTGACAGTCAGCGAAACGGAAACCAGTGCGCTTTCCCGCATCACCGTGGTGTTCAGCGGAGAGGATCAGGCAAAGCAGCAGCTAATCAATCAGCTCTATAAGCTGCCGGATGTCTGCTCGATCAAGGAATTCAACGCGGAGGATGCCGTGAGCTGCGAGCTGCTGCTCATCAAAATGAAAAACGACGCGCAAACCCGCGATGAGATTCGGCATGCGGCAGATGCATTCGGCGCAGTGATTGTGGATTATTCCAAGGACTACATCATGTTCCGTCTGACGGATTCCACTGGCAGAATCGACGATTTTATCAACCTGATGCGCGAATATACGATCATGGAAATCTGCCGCACGGGCAGTGTTTCCTTAGAAAAAGGCAGTTCTACAATCCGGCAGATTGTAAACTTATAATTCAGAAACGAGGTAAACGAAAATGGCAAGAATCTTTTATCAGCAGGACTGTGATCTCAACAAGCTGAGCGGCAAGACCGTTGCAATCATCGGCTACGGCTCGCAGGGTCACGCACACGCACTGAACCTGAAAGAATCCGGCGTCAATGTGGTCGTCGGTCTCTACGAGGGCTCGAAAAGCTGGGCGAAAGCTGAGGCGCAGGGACTCAAAGTCATGACCAGCGCCGAGGCTGCAAAGGCGGCAGATATCATCATGATTCTCATCAACGACGAAAAACAGGCGGCGCTCTACAAGGAATCCATCGAACCCAATCTCGCCGAGGGGAAAACGCTTGCGTTTGCGCACGGCTTCAATATCCATTTCGGCTGCATCAAGCCGCCGAAAAATGTCAATGTCATCATGATCGCGCCGAAGGGGCCGGGGCATACCGTTCGTTCGGAGTATCTGGCGGGCAAGGGCGTTCCGTGCCTGATCGCCGTGGAGCAGGATGCGACCGGCGATGCATGGGACTTGGGGCTTGCTTATGCGCTTGGCATCGGCGGCGCAAGAGCCGGCGTGCTGGAAACCACCTTCCGGACGGAAACGGAGACCGATCTCTTCGGCGAGCAGGCTGTGCTTTGCGGCGGCGTCTGCGCCCTGATGCAGGCAGGCTATGAAACGCTGGTGGAAGCGGGCTATGATCCGCGGAACGCCTATTTTGAGTGCATCCATGAGATGAAGCTGATCGTTGACCTGATCTATCAGAGCGGATTTGCCGGCATGCGCTATTCGATCTCCAACACCGCCGAATACGGCGACTATGTAACGGGGCCGAAGATCATCACCGAGGAAACCAAAAAGACCATGAAGCAGGTGCTCAAAAATATTCAGGACGGCTCCTTTGCCAAGGAATTTCTGCTGGATATGTCCTCGGCGGGCGGACAGGTTCATTTCAATGCGATGCGGAAGCTCGCGGCGGAGCATCCGTCCGAGCTGGTCGGCGCAGAGGTGCGGAAGCTCTATAGCTGGAGCGATGAGGATAAGCTCATCAACAACTGAGGTGTGATATGAAAAACGGAAATGTTGTGGACGGTGTGCAGAATGCACCGCACCGCAGTCTGTTTCATGCGCTCGGCTTGACAGACGAGGAACAGCACCGCCCGCTCATCGGCATCGTCAGCTCCTATAACGAGATTGTGCCGGGGCATATGAACCTGGATAAAATCACCGATGCGGTCAAGCTCGGTGTTGCAATGGCGGGCGGAACGCCGATCGTCTTTCCGGCAATCGCGGTCTGCGATGGCATTGCGATGGGGCATCAGGGCATGAAATATTCGCTTGTCACGCGCGATTTGATCGCAGATTCCACCGAGGCAATGGCGCTCGCCCACGGCTTTGACGGGCTGGTCATGATTCCGAACTGCGATAAAAATGTACCAGGGCTGCTGATGGCTGCGGCAAGGGTGAATATCCCGACTGTATTCGTCAGCGGCGGGCCCATGCTTGCCGGAAGAGTCGGCGGGCAGAAAACAAGTCTTTCCAGTATGTTTGAGGCGGTCGGGGCATATCATGCAGGCAAAATCGACGATGCGGAACTTCACGAATATGAATGCCGCACCTGTCCGACCTGCGGTTCCTGTTCGGGGATGTATACCGCGAATTCCATGAACTGTCTGACAGAGGCGCTCGGCATGGGACTGCGCGGAAACGGTACGATTCCTGCGGTATATTCCGCCCGCATTGAGCTGGCAAAGCACGCAGGTATGGCGGTGATGGAGCTCGTCCGGAAGCAGATTTGCCCGCGCGATATCATGACGAAGGAGGCGCTTTGCAATGCGCTGACCGTGGATATGGCGCTCGGCTGCTCGACAAACAGTATGCTGCATTTGCCTGCGATTGCGCATGAATGCGGCGTGGAGCTTGATCTTGACCTCGCAAATGCAATCAGCGAACGGACACCGAATCTGTGCCATCTTGCACCTGCCGGCAGAACATACATGGAGGATTTGCAGGAAGCGGGCGGTGTCTATGCCGTGATGCACGAACTTGACAAGAAGGGGCTGCTGCATACGGAATGCCTCACTGTGACCGGAAAAACAATCGGCGAGAACATCGAGGGCTGCGAAAATCTTGACACAAATGTCATTCGTCCGATTGACAATCCATACAGCGAAACAGGCGGCATCGCCGTTCTCAAGGGGAATCTTGCGCCGGAGGGCTGTGTTGTCAAGCGGTCTGCCGTTGCACCGGAAATGCTTGTGCATGAGGGTCCCGCGCGCGTCTTTGACTCTGAGGAGGAGGCACAGACTGCAATCAATGCGGGCGAAATCACTGCCGGTGATGTGGTTGTAATCCGCTATGAGGGGCCAAAGGGCGGCCCAGGTATGCGCGAGATGCTGAACCCCACCTCTGCGATCATGGGCATGGGACTCGGCAGCAGTGTTGCGCTGGTGACCGACGGGCGCTTCAGCGGCGCGACACGCGGCGCCTGCATCGGACATGTGACACCGGAGGCTGCTTCCGGCGGTCTGATCGGACTTGTTGAAAACGGTGACAGAATCTGCATCAACATTCCTGCGCACACGATTGAATTAAAGGTTGCCGAAAGCATTCTGAACGAGCGGAAGAAGAATTTTATACCCAAACAGAAAAAACTCAGCGGGTATCTGAAACGCTATGCAGCGGCAGTATCCGGCGGGGCCTCCGGTGCAATCTTGCGATCATGAAGCACGGTCATTGCTGCGGGACAAGCGCGTCAACTGAAACTGCATTTCAGAATGTGAACAGCTCTCCATTGCGGGGAGCTGTTCATTTTGTTATTGTTTCAGCGCTGTCAAATCCTTTGCATCCACAGTCAGATCAGCCGAAATGTCGGCAGTGCAGCCCTGCGCCCATGTGAACTGCTCGCCTGTGCGTGCATCGCGGAGAGCGGCTGAATCTACCGGTGAGCGCTTAGAGGCATCTGATGCGTTTATTCCGGCAAAGTATGGAGAAAAGGAACATCAAAAAAGATGAAAAAACCGAGTCACGGCATGTGACTCGGTCAGTTTGTCCAAAAAGCCCCTCTGCTGAGCAATGCAGAGGGGCAAAATTGCGTAAAGTCAGGCAAAAATGAAATCAGGGGCTAGAAAACGAATAAAAACGGCATAAAACAGCGGTTGACGGCGATCCCTCCTGAGGTGGATCGCCAGTTTTTTCAAATTCAGGGCAGCAAATTTCAGCCTGACCCATTTTGTAACCTGAGCCAAGCCTCTGTACGGAGTATACCGCATCCCGTGCTTCTCTTTGGCATCCGCAAAGACACGTTCAATCGTTTCCTTGCGGTGCTTATATAACTCCTTGTATTCAGGTGTGTGCCGGTAGTCCTCCACCAGCTCCATGTAATCCTCCCAGATATGCCGCGTCACGACTTTCTGACAATTCTTGCTGTGCGTACATTTCTCTCTCGAAGGACATTTTTCGCAGATATACGGTTTGCTTTTGTATTCACGGTAGCCGTCGCGGTTTGTTGTGGAATAGTTCAGAACATGATTTTCTGGACAGATGATGCAGTCAAAATACTCGTCATAAACGTATTCATACGGTCTGAAGAATCCCCTCGCTCTAAAGCATAGAGATAGAGAAGCTAAAGGAGTAACAAGCTATGAAAAACAGAACAATGCAGGAGATGAACGAGCAGTACAAGGACTGTCCCGTTCAGGTCAACACCTATGAGGTGGACGGACGCACATACATTGTGCATAGTCACTTTATTGGTGATCGTGACATCAATGATGTGATGTATCAGTATGCGGAGAATAAGGCGATGAGCGAAATGCTTGGTCTTGTTCCGAAGGCTGTTACAGCGTAAAAATTTTTCCCAAAACCTATTGCCTTATTCCATAAGGTGCGCTATAATAGTCTTATGGAATAAGGTCGCTTTGGGAGGAAAGGAGTTATTGATGTTACCAAAGCAGACCGAATACAAAGTTGGGATGTATATGCGCCTTTCAAAAGATGATGAAAGAAGCGGCGAATCCCTTTCGATAGAAAACCAGAGAAAGATACTCACGGAGT
>JAFUAD010000030.1 GCA_017460835.1 Oscillospiraceae bacterium | reverse complement strand
GAATGGGGACCTCTATCGCAGGTCCCCAAGCCCGCCGAGCTCTTTGCACGCTAGGGGAGTTTCGCGCTCTGCGGAGCGCGACGAGGGCTCTGCCCTCGACCCGCGAGCTTTTTGAAAAAAGCTCGACCAAAAACTTTAGAGACAGCTCGATTATGACTGCGAAAAACGCCCGAAAATAACCGGAACCGGGTACTGCCCGCCGGCGGGGGCTCCCCGCGGCAGCACACTCCTGTGCTGCGTCCTGATTGAGATTAGGAGCACAGGAAAAGAAACCCGCGAAGCCAAAACGGCAGCCGGCACTGCCGGCCAGCACACTCCTGTGCTGCGTCCTGATTGAGATTTGGAGCACAGGAAAAGAAACCCGCGAAGCCAAAATGGAGCCCGCACTGCCGGGTTAGCCGCAGAGGTACTGCTGCTCCACGACACGGAGATATTCCACCGCACACGCAATAAACTCGGAATTCGTCAGGCGGCGCTTCATATCCGGGAAGATCAGGCAGCCGCCCTCCTGCTGCACATTGTCCCACGCATGCGCGATGGCATTGCGGATCGAGCGCTCGACACGGGTCGGCGTGCTGTTCATCTCCTCCGCGACCGCCGGATAGATCCGGTGCATCATGCATCCGCTGCAATAGGGCTCCTTGAGCGCATGGCGGATCGCACTGCGCAGAAAATGAAATCCCTGCAAATTCGCCGGAACCCCCGCGGCCTGAAGCAGCCGGCTCAGGCAGAGCTCCGGCTCCGAGACGTCAAACCGCAGCAAGCTGGACCCGCAGAACCGGAAGTAATCCCGGATCTCTCTGCGCATTTCCGCAGGATTTTCCGGGAACCTGCGGCAGATGATGCCCATTTCACGAAGCAGCTTTTCGGTGTAGCTGCTGCGGCGGTGCAGCAGTGCGAATACAGTCAGATTCCGGAATCTGCTGCGAAGCTCCGGGATATATTCCAGCAGATCGTCTGAAACGGGGTCGGCGTTCAGAATCAGGATATCCGGGTGCTCCTTCTCCAGTGCCTCCAGAATGGACTGCGGATTCTGCGGGCGGACGATCGCCCAGTCCCCCTCGCTGACGAATGCATTTGCCATCGAAACGGCAAATACGCTGCCTGTGTCGCCGATCAGAATGCGAAGCTGTTTTTTCATTTTGTTCCTTGTCTCCTTACATCTTTTCTTTATATTGCCGGGCAAAGCCGAACACTTATTTATTATATCAGATATCTGATAGGCAGTCAATCATTTTTACGGCCGGAATCTGTACGGAAATTGTCGAATTCCGTCGAATTTTGTCGAATTTTGTCGAACGTGCATTGTTCCGGCGCGGGCGGCATATGCTGTTCCGAAGGGCAGGTGAGCGGAATGCGGAATATTATGCGGGGCGTGTTGCTGCGCGGTGTGCCGGTTTCGGTGATGATGATGCTTGCTGCGGCACTGGCACTGACAGCCCCGGATGTATCCGCCGGGGTATACCGCTTCTGCGCGGGGCTTCCGCTGCTCTGCGGGGGATTTTCTGCCGGATGGTATGCGGGGCGTCGGAACCGGCGGCACGGGCTGCTCGGCGGCATCCCTGCGGGCTGCATTCTGACGGCGCTCTGGTATGCGGGAATCCGGCTGATTGGCGGGCATCCGGGGCTTCCGGTGATTCTGCCGGCAGTGTGTCTGCTTGCGATGTGCGGGGGTGCTGCCGGCGTCAACCGGCAGGAGCCGGATGCAAAACGGCGTCCGCACCGGCGCATCCGGCTGCGGGAGGCGCTCGCGCTCAGGCTGCGGCTCCTGCATCGCCCGGAAAAGCAGCCGAAGGCCTGACGGTACATCCTCATTCTGCCGGAAAAAGGGCGGACACGCCGAAGATGGTGTGTCCGCCCTGTTCTGTCCTTCTGAATTATCCTCTGTTCTTGGATGCCTCGACCATTGCAGACATGATCTGCGGGAATTTGATGCTGAGGCTGCCGCGGTCAATCAGACCGAATGCCTCGCCGTCCTGATATCTGGAATCGAAGAACTGGTTGTTGTCCCACCAGACGCACGGGATGCCGTAGGAATCGGCAGTCTCGACATAGTATTTTGCCCATGTTGCTCTGGTGCCTTCGTTCGACTTGTTCAGCGCGCCGAACTCGCCGATCACGACCGGGATGCCCTTGCTGAGGAACTTGCTCTTTGCGGCCTCGAAGATCGAGACGATCTCGTAGGAGCCGGAGCTCTGGTTCCAGCTGTCGGTGCCGGTTCTGTTCAGTGCAAAGTCATACGGTGCATAGCCGTGAATGTCCACGATCAGATGATCGTCGTCCGGCAGCACGATGTCATTGATCGCGACTGCTGAGGAGGATGCTGCATAGCCCGGCATCATAACGAAGCGCTTTGTGTTGTTGCCGCCGGTTGCGCGGATCGCCTTCAGCGCCGCAGCATTGTACTCGTTGACGATCTTGCGCGCCTCGGAGGTACCGCCGTTCCACTCATTCGAGGTGCCGACCAGACGCGGCTCGTTCAGTGTCTCAAAGACAAGGTGGTTGTCATAGCTCTCAAAGCGGTTCGCGACCTGCGTCCAGACCGATGTGATGAACTTGACGGAATTGTCATAATGGCTCTGATCCGGGTAGAAGTAGGCGTTGTTGCCGCGCTGTGTGTTGTCGTGGTGGATGTTCAGGATGACATACATGTCGTCGCTGATCGCGTAATCCACGATCTCCTGCACGCGGTTCATCCATGCGTCGTCGATCTTGAAATCGCTGCCGGAGCACTTTTCGCCCCAGGTCACCGGGATGCGGATGGTATTGAAGCCGGCGTTCTTGACGCAGTCGATCATCGCCTTCGTCGTGAACGGGCAGCCCCAGGAGGTTTCCGCTGCGCCGGGGGTGGTGTAGCTGTTTACGGTGGCATCGAGCGTATTGCCGAGGTTCCAGCCGAGCTTCATGTGGCTGACGAACTCCATTGCGGTTTCGCCGGTATCGGTGCTGCCGCCGAGCGTGCCGTTCATGAGGCCGCGCTTGAGGATCGTGAGGTCAACGGCATTCAGGCGGTTGTTTCCGTCGAGGTCGCCGTTTGCCGGTGCTGCGAGCTCACCTGCGCCGAGCAGGAACTTTGCCAGCGCGACGGGATCCGCGACCGTGACGGTCTTGTCATCGTTGACGTCGCCGCGGCGGGTCACTGTTCCGATGCTGCTGCCGTCGCCGGTCTTGATGCCGACGGCATTGACGGTCACCTCGGAGAGCGATTCGCCCTCATCGCCCCAGAGCTGGAACTGGAAATCATTGGACAGCGGATAGCCGTCCGGAATCGGGAAGACGACGGTCATCTGTGCGGTCGGGTGCTCAAGCCAGATTCCGTCCTGATACCAGTTATCCTCGTTGTATCCGGGCGCGGTATAGCCGAATGCCGGCATGGTCGGCAGGCCGGACGAGGTATCTGCGTTGAAGCTGAGCCAGACCTCGGTGACGTTTTCCGTTGCCGATACGCCGATGGTCTCGAGCTTCATCTCATAGGGCTTGCCCTGACTGAGCTTTGCGCCGCCTGCATCATAAACATAGTTGCAGGTGCTGATGTCTTTTCCGGTGAGATCTGCGGCACTGGCAGACGGCACGGCTGAAAGCGCCGCCAGCAGCATCCCTGCCGCAGTCACCGCGCCGCCGAGGCGGTGCAGCATGTGTTTTTTCATGTTAGAATTCCCCTCTCAGAAAAATAAAGTAATAGAATATTCCGGATGCTGCGCGGGCTCTCGTCCTTTCAACAGTCATCCACTATGATTATAGCAAATCATTCCGGAAAATACAAGCCGTAATCTTGCACAAAATTAGAATTATCTTGCCCTCGTGTTCATGATTTGTTCATATACAATTTACGAAATCTGCACGAAAAATGCATATTTGTTTTGTTATACTAAAATATTATAAGGGACAGTGTGCCCATCAGCCGGCAGGAAAGGGGGAGCGGCCGTATGGCGGAACAGGGAAAGCTGCTGGATGTTGTTTCGGATTTTTCGTATGACTCCGAGAACCGGAGCTGGAACCGCGCCTACCGGCAGTGGCGCAGAGCCGCACGCTCCCGCTGCATGTACCGGTATCAGGGCAACCGCAACGAGGTCAGCTATGTGGACGGCAACGCCGTTTCGAGGCCGAACCCGCGCCATGTCGAGCAGGCCGCGCTGGCGAATACCGCCGAGGTCTTGGGGCTTGCGCTGCTGCTGCATCTGATCGTCACCGTGCTCGGCAGTGCGCTGATGGTCGGCATGCTGCGCCTGCTCAGCGTCAATATCCACATTGACATGCTGTCGCTCTCCGTCGGCGGAAACCGCAATGCGGTCACGTTCGTCCGGCTCGTGACGCGCACGCTGAAATTCTGCATCCCCGCAGCTGTCGTAATCCGCCGCTGCAAGCTCCCGCGGAGCGTCTCGGCGCCGTTTTATTTCGGCGGGCTGCCGGAGACGATCGCCGCGATCGGCGCCGCGATGGTCACGGCCGGCATCTGCATCCTGATCTCGCAGGATATCGGTGTTTCGCTGGCGCAGGAGCTGTTTACATACAAAAGCCGCCTCTCCCTGATCGTGTACGGCGTGTTTGATATCTGTGTGCTGTCGATTTTATCCGAGCTGCTGCTGCGCGGCACATTTCTGCCGGTTCTGCGGCAGTTCGGCGATACCTTTGCCATTGCGGTGACCGGCATCATCTCCTTCCTGCTGCCGAATACGCTGCCGGACAGGCTGACGGAGCTGCTGATCGGGCTGGCCTCGGGGTATCTGCTGCTGCGGGGCGGCTCGCTCGCAAAGTGCATTCTGCTGCGGATGATCTGCTCGGCGCTGCGCTATGCGGGGCTGGTGCTGGTGTATGCAAACCACGCCATGCCGCTCTGGATGTACGGGCTTCTGCTCATTTCGATCGGCATGATGGCGATTGCGTTTTTTGTCAGAATCCGAAGGGGGCGCATCCGGCTCCATAACCGGGAAACCCTGCTCAAAGAGGGGAAGAAGATTTCTGTAATGCTCCAGACGGTGACACTGCTGCCGTGGCTCGGGCTTTCCGTGCTGCTGCTGCTCTGCCAGATTTTCTTCTGACCTCGGAAACGGAGAAATTTCATGCTGATAGACGATTTTGCATTGATGCGGCAGGCAATCGCCCTTGCGGAGGAGGCAGCCGCAGAGGGTGAGATCCCGGTCGGCGCGCTGGTCGTGGACCGCGAAACCGGCGAGATCTTGGGGCGCGGCAGAAACCGCCGCGAGCACGGCCATTCCCCGACCGCCCATGCCGAGATCCTCGCCATTGAGGAGGCGGCGAAAAAGCGCGGATCATGGCGGCTTTCCGGCTGCAATCTCTATGTAACGCTCGAGCCCTGCCCGATGTGCAGCGGCGCGATCATCAATGCGCGGATCGACCGCGTGATTTTCGGCGCCTATGACCCGAAGGCGGGCGCGGTCTGCTCGGTCGAGGAGATGTTTTCGCTGCCCTATAACCACAGGCCGCGGGTCACTGCGGGGCTTCTTGAGGAGCCCTGCGCGGCGGTATTATCAGCGTTTTTTGCAGGAATTCGGGACAAAGTATAGGAAATCCTCGCGTTAAGCGGGCACGTTTTTGTGCAGAATCAACACGGAGCCTTCCGAAAAATCCTGCTTCGTATGAGAAAATGTAAAATTTCACAGAGCCGCTTGCATTTCTTCGCCTTCTGTGTTATAATAGAATAGCGATAACAGACAATGTTTGAAGTGAGGTGTGCGGGAACGGCTCCGCATACATTCCGGAATAGAAAGGACTGAATGCAGAATGGCAACAATCTTGGTTACCGGCGGATGCGGCCTGATCGGTTCGCGCGTCTCCTCCGGATTATTGAAAAAAGGCAATACCGTTATTGCAGTTGACAGGGAAGACTCTGATCACAATGCCGGAAAGGAAAACTATTTCTTCCGGGCAGCCGCTCCGAATGAACAGGGAAAATACGGCGAAATTTTCGATGAGTTCCCGGTGATTGACTATGTTGTCCACCTTGCCTGTTCGGTCGATAACGATTTCGGTCCGGTCATTGACAAGCCGGAAATGGATCTGAGCGCTGCATGTGACCGCTTTATCTATAAATTCGCGCTCAATAAGGAAGTCAAGAAGTTCATCCTGTTCAGTACGACGCAGGTCTATAAGCAGCCCGATTCCCGCGAGCCTGTCCGCGAGGACGAGGCCTGCAAGCCCGTGACCAATTACGGCAAGCTGAAGCTCGCTTCGGAAAATGCCTTTGCTGCCGATGCGCGCAAGAGTAAGACAATGGTCTCCTGCGTCATCCGCGTCCCGATGGTCTATTCGCTGGATTTCACCGATAACCTGATGTCCCGCATCACCGACCCGAAGGACAAAACCGTCTTCGTATTCCGGACGGGTGAGTACGGCTACCATATGTGCTGCATCCACAATATCTCCGATTTCATCATCGGCTTCCTGCGGCAGGCGGACGGCATGAATTACACCGGCGTCTACAATGTCGCGGACAGCTCGCTCGTGATGGCCTCCGAGATCATTACCTTTATGAAGGAGCACCACCGCCTCGGCCCGGTTCTGCAAAAGACCAGTCTCTCAGGAGGCTTTAAGCTGTTCGGCGACCCGGAGCAGAAGACCAATTACCGCTGGCTCAATGTCAAGACAATCGACAAGAACTTCATGCTTGATACGACAAAGGCCTCACGCATCTGCCCGTTCCGCTGGAACATCAACAATACCAAATAAGTGCATAAAAAAGACAAGCGGCTGTTCACTCTGCGGCAGCCGCTTGCTTTTATTACATATATTATAAAACAGAAAGGAAATTTGCCCATGATTCAGCCGGTTCTTGACAAAGACTTTATCCCTGCGGTTCTGTATAACCGTGATTTTCTCAGCAAGGCGACAAAGCCGTTTTCGATCGCCGTTGAGCGCGAGGACGGACTGGTATACCGCCGCGATACGAAGCTCGGCGATGATTTTGCGGAAAACTGCCGCTATGCGGAGCGTCTCATCAAGACGATTCTCTGGTGTGCAGGCGGCTGGAAGGTCATGCTTTCGGGCGACCATGCCGTTTATGAGTACATCCGCGACGCCTATACCAAAACCGGACTGCGCGCCTTTGATGTGGATTTCTGGAGCACGACCTATGAGCGCGATTTTGAGGTCGAGGAGCGGGCTATGGGCGATATGCCGGAAAACAGGGTGCGCCCGCTGGCAATCGGCAGAAACTTGAACGGCTGCCGCGTCGGATTCGATGCGGGCGGAAGCGATATGAAGGTCGCTGCGGTCGTGAACGGCGAGACCGTCTGGGCGGAGGAGATCGTCTGGCTGCCCAAGCTCGCCGAGGATATCTCCTATCACCACGAGCACATCAGGGACGCGATCCTGAAGGCAGCGGCGCATATGCCGCAGTTTGATGCGGTCGGCGTCAGCACCGCAGGCGTGCTGGTCGCGAACCGCGCAATGGTCTCGCACCTGTTCCTGAAGGTTCCGAAGGATACGCAGGGCGAGGCGTGCAAGAATGTCTATGTCGATGTGCTGGAGGAGCTCGGCGTGCCGTATTCCGTCGCGAATGACGGCGATGTCGCGGCGCTTGCGGCTTCGATGGCAATGGACGTCAACGGCGTGCTCGGCATCGCAATGGGTACCTCTGAGGCGGGCGGCTACATCGACCCGGAGGGGCATGTGACCGGCTGGCACAATGAGCTGGCGTTTGTGCCGGTGGACTACAATCCGGCGGCGCCGGTCGATGAGTGGTCGGGCGACTACGGCTGCGGCGTCAAGTATTTCTCGCAGGATGCGGTCATCCGGCTCGCACCGAAGGCGGGCATCACGCTTGACGAGAGCCTGACCCTTGCCGAAAAGCTCAAGGCGGTGCAGGCGATTCTCGAAAGCGGCGACGAGGGCGCGAAGGATATCTTCCGCACGATCGGTACCTATTTCGGCTACGCGATCGCAAATTACGCCGATTTCTACGATATTCAGTATCTCCAGATCTCCGGCAGAGTGACCTCCGGCCTCGGCGGCGATCTCATCATCGAGAAGGCGAAGGAAGTGCTCGAAGCGGAATTCCCGGCGCTCTTTGCGAAGATTCAGTTCATCCTCCCGGACGAAATGGACCGCAGAGTCGGGCAGGCAGTCGCGGCGGCATCGCTGCCCGCATCGAAATAATCCCGAATACCGGAAAGGAGACAGCATATGATTCTGAAAAATCTGCTTTTTGAGGGCAATCTTACGGATATCACAATCGAAAACGGCAAAATCGCGGCGATTGCGCCGGCCTCCGCTGATACGGCGGGCGAGGACTGCACCGGGCTTTCCGTGATTCCGGGGCTTGTCGATATGCACGCACACGGCTGCGTCGGATTTGATACAATGGACGGAAAATTCGAGGAGATGTGCGCGTTTCTCGCAAAGAACGGCACGACCTCGTGGCTCCCGACGACCATGACCCAGAGCTTTGAGGCAATCAAGCATGTAACCGAAAGCAAAACCGATGTTCCCGGTACGAACATCTTAGGCTTCCACATGGAGGGGCCGTACATCAACGAAAAGCGCAAGGGCGCACAGAACGGCGCCTTTATCCGGAACCCCGATCTTGCGGAATTCCGGAAGCTGCCGGGCATGCGCGTCGTGACGATCGCGCCGGAGCTCGAAGGCAGCACGGAGTTCATCCGGGAGTGCGGTGCGCTGGTCTGCATCGGCCACACCGACGCGGACTACGAGACCTGCATCAAGGCAATCGACGCGGGCGCAAACTGCCTGACGCACACCTTCAATGCGATGCCGGGCATCCATCACCGGAACCCCGGCCCGATCGGTGCGGCGCTTGAGAAGAATATCTATGTGCAGGCGATCACAGACGGCCTGCATCTGCATCCGTCGATCGTTCTGCTGCTCTATAAGGCGTTCGGGCCTGAGCGCATGGTCATCATCAGCGATTCGATGCGCGCGACCGGTCTCGGCGACGGCACCTATGAGTTCGGCGGGCAGGATATCATCGTAAAGGACGGCGTTGCGCGGACGCTCGACGGCGCGATCGCCGGCTCGACCGCGACGCTCTGGCGCTGCGTGAAGCAGGCGGCTTCCTTCGGCGTGCCGTTCGCGGATGCGGTTCGCATGGCGACGAGAACGCCGGCGGATATGATCGGCGCACCGGAAAAGGGCAGAATCGAGGTCGGCGCAGACGCAGACCTGCTGCTGCTTGACGGCAGTCTCGAAATCAGCCGCGTGATGATCGGCGGCGAGTTTTTCGCGTAATCGCGAGCATTTCCGAAGGGGATGATTGCAGTGAACGAGCTTTGTCAGATCATCCGCAAAACGGTGATCCCGAATTTTACGAATCTTAAGATCGCGCTGCGCACCTATGACAGGGATGCGCTGTGTGTCGGTGCGCCCTGCTGGCGCTGGGCGTACCACACGATCCATTCGGCGGACAAATGGTTCTTCAATCCGTTCATCTACGAGGAGCCGGAATTCCATGAGGAGGGGCTCGACAATCCGTATCATACCGGAGACACCGTGCTCTCCGATGCGCAGCTTCTCGCATATCTTGACCGCGTCGAGCAGAAAACGCTGTCCTATCTGGATTCGCTGACAGACGAAATGCTGTATGAGAAGCCGGAGCAGTGCTGCTATACGCGCATGGAGTTGGTGCTGCGGCAGTACCGGCATCTCACCTTCCACACCGGCATGCTGAACGGGCAGACCGCCCTCGCGGTCGGAAAATTCCCGGTCTGGGTCAATGAGCCGGGGATGTGGCACGACGGCGACCCGTGCTTTGAATAATCAGCAAATGCGCATTTTTCGATTTGAAAAGAGGTAAATTTTTTCATGCAGACAATTCTTGTATTATTCGGCGGCGTTTCTCCGGAACACGCCGTTTCGCTTGTGTCGGCGGAGGCGGTGCTCCGCAATATGAACAAGGAGAACCGCAGAATCCTCCCTGTCGGCATTACGCGGGAGGGCAAGTGGCTCCTGTTCGGCGGCGATGATTACGCGGAGATCGCCAATGACAAATGGGAGGAGAATCCCGCGAACAAAACCGCATTTCTCTCGCCGGAGCGCGGCGCGGGGCTCTGCATCGTGCAGGGCGGCAGCATCGAGACGCTGCCGGTCGATGCCGTGTTCCCGGTGCTTCACGGCGAAAACGGCGAGGACGGCTCGGTGCAGGGGCTCTTTCAGCTCGCCGGGATTCCGTATGCCGGCTGCGGCGTCTGCGCCTCTGCGGCGTCGATGGACAAATCGGTGACGAAGCTGATCGCGGCGACAACAGGCGTCCGGCAGGCGAAGTGGCTGACGCTGCACCGCGCGGCTTTTGCGGCAGACCCCGATGCAATGTGCAGAAAAATCGCGGAGACACTGGGATTTCCGGTGTTCATCAAGCCGTGCAGCACCGGCTCCTCGGTCGGCGTCTCAAAGGTAAAGTCCGCGGATGCGCTGCAAGCGGCACTCGAAACCGCCTTCCGCTACGATAAAAAAATTCTCGCGGAGGAATTCATCAACGGCAGAGAGGTCGAGGTCGCGGTGCTCGGCAATGACGCGCCGAAGGCTGCTACGGCCGGCGAAATCGACGCAGGTGCGGAGTTTTACGATTATGAAACCAAGTATGTCACCTCGACGTCCACGCCCTACATCCCTGCGCGGATCGACGGCGAAACCATGACCGCGGTGCGCGGCTGGGCTGTGAAGATTTTTACGGCGCTGGGCTGCGCGGGGCTTTCGCGTGTCGATTTCTTTGTCACGCGTGATACGAATGAGATCGTCTTCAACGAGATCAACACTTTGCCCGGATTTACGCCGATTTCGATGTACCCGAAGATGTGGGCGGCGGACGGTCTGCCGTTCCCGGAGCTCATCGACCGCGTGATCGGATTTGCACTGGAGGGGTAACGATGCCGCTGCTTTCTGAACAGCCCGTTTCCATGTCCGCTGCGGAGATCGCCGGGATTCTCGGTGTTACGCTCTGCGGGGCGGATACGGCGGATTTTGCCGTTTCGGGCTTCAGCACCGACACCCGCACGATCGGGGCGGGGAACTGCTTTCTCGCGCTGAGGGGCGAGAAATTCGACGGCAATCTCTATGCGAAAAAGGCTGCCGGGCTGGGCGCTGTGCTGTGCATTTTATCTGCGGAGCCGCAGGAGAACCCCGGCGTGCCGTACTGTGTCGTGCCGGATACGGTCACGGCATACGGAATGCTCGCAAATGCGCTGATTCGCAAGAGAAAGCAGAAGGGTCTGCGCGTGTGCTGCATCACCGGCAGCAGCGGCAAAACGACGGTCAAGGACATGACCGCGCATGTGCTGAGCGCCGCATTCCGCACCTATGCGACCGCCGGCAACCACAACAACCACATCGGTGTGCCGTACACGATCCTGCACATGCCGGAGGACACGGAAATCGCCGTGATCGAGACAGGCATGAACCACGCGGGCGAGATCAGCCGCCTGACTAAAATCGCGGAGCCGGAGCTCGGCATCATCACGAACATCGGCACCGCGCACATCGGCAACCTCGGCTCGCAGGAGAACATTCTCCGCGCAAAGCTCGAGCTGCTCGACGGCATGACGGACGGCACGCTGCTCGCGCCCGCCGACGATGCCCTGCTGCTCGGTGCTGCGGACAGCATCCGCGAGCGGGCGGCGGTGCGGTACAGCAGCCGAACCGGGAATGCTGCGGCGGAGCTCTTTGCGGAGCAGATCGCGGAGCACGCCGACTGCACGGAATTCACGCTGCGTTACGGCGGTGAGACCGCGCATGTCACGCTGCCGATGACCGGGCTGCACAATGTCTCGGATGCGCTGCTGGCGGTGCATGCGGGGCTCTGCGCGGGCATGCCGCTCGCTGCCTGTGCCGAGGCGCTCGGGAGCTTTGTGCCCGGCGCGATGCGCTCTGAGCGCGTGCAGATCGGAAATGTGACGGTGATACGCGATTATTATAACGCGAACCCCGAAGCGATGACCGCGGCACTGACCGCGCTGCGCACGATCGCGGACGGCGCGGAAACCGTTGCGGTGCTCGGCAATATGAATGAGCTCGGCGAATTTGCCGCAGACCGCCACAGAGCACTCGGCGAGCTGTGCAGAAATGCAGCAGATGCGGTATTTTTTTGCGGAGACAATTACCGCGATTTTGCCGTGGGATACGGAGATAAAGCTGCGGCATTTGCAGAGCAGTCCGCGCTGATTGATGCGCTCTGTGTATACATGCAGAGGAAAACTGCGGAGCCGGTCTGCGTGCTGATCAAGGGCTCCCGCGGGGTGCATATGGAACGGGTAAATGATGCACTGGAGCAGATGCTCCGCGAACGGAAAGGCAAGCAGGAACATGAAAATGGATGAACAGACGGCGGCGCTGGAGGCGGTGCTGTTCGCTTCGGGAGAGCCCGCCGATATCACAAGGCTCGCTGAGGCGCTCGGCGTCCCGGAGGAAACGGTCACCGCACTGGCGGAGCAGCTCGACCGGTTTTATGCGGAAACCGGCAGCGCCCTGCAGGTATTGACGCTCGGCGATACGCTTCAGATCTCGACCCGCGCAGAGCATGCCGATGCGATTAAGGCCGCATTGGAGGTCAAGCGGAATACGCCGCTCTCCAATGCCGCGATGGAGGCGCTCACGATCATCGCGTACAACCAGCCGGTCACAAAGGGTTTTGTGGAGCGGGTGCGCGGCGTGGACAGCAGCTCGGTCGTGAATACGCTCGTGGATCGCGGGCTGCTGGAGGAAGCGGGGCGGATCGACGTCCCCGGCAGACCGGTCACATACCGGACGACGGCGCATTTTCTGCGCTGCTTCGGCTTGCAGTCGCTGGAGGATCTGCCGCCGCTGCCGAGCAGTGCGGAGCAGCCCGATCTGTTTGATGTATCGGTCGCAGAGCCCGGCGAAATTGCCGAAATCCAGGAGGATGCTCCCCTCCCGGAGCCCTGACCCGCATGTCCCGGAGTCTGTACGGCTCTGCGAGGGAGCGGACAAAACGCGTAGTTTATTAATAAAGTCCCTTTTAAGAATTGTGTTGTTAAGATAGATCGGAATTTATAGGAGCTTTTATGGATATCGAAAGAACAAAGGTATATTACTCAGAAATAAAAAGAGAAGATATCTGTGGCTGTAACTATTGTCAAAACCTGATAGATGAAATCAAACAAGCCTATCCAGAGGTTGCGGCGTATCTCTTGTCTTTAGGCGTAAATATTGAACGTCCTTTTGAAGTGTTCTTCCCGATAGAGGATCATGACAACGGATATATGGATTACCCAATCGTTCAGTATTTAATTGTAGGTAATTCTAGCGATTTCACGGAAACGAAAATCGGTGATATTGAAATTGGAATTAGTGATTGTCATCCAACTGCTACCTATGAAGGCGAGCATTTTATCATAGATGCCGGAGTCTTTCATATAAAATGCCGCTATGATAAATATGACTTTAACGAATAATAGCAGGAACACTTTTCTTAAATGGGAGTTAATAAAAGTATCCGCTGCACGGATACTTTATCCCTGGAAATCATACAATCCATGATTTGCCGCACCTACAATGCGTGCGGCACTTGCTTTTTTTTGCGAAGCATGATATAATAAACGGGAAATAAAGCGCGCTGCGCAAAAGGGGGAGCTGGGGTATGATTTATCTGCTGGAGGACGACCAGAATATCCGCGATTTTACGGTTTATGCCGTGCGCAATTCCGGCTATGAGATCGAAGGCTTCTCGCTGCCCTCGGCATTTCGGGCAGCGGTCGCGGAGCGCATCCCGGAGCTTGTGCTGCTGGATATTATGCTGCCGGAGGAGGACGGGCTTTCCGTACTGCGGCGGCTGCGGCAGGACCCCGCGACGGCCAGGCTGCCGATCATGATGCTCTCGGCGCGCAGCACCGAATATGACAAAGTGCTGGGGCTCGACAGCGGCGCGGACGACTATCTCGCAAAGCCCTTCGGCGTCATGGAGCTGCTCTCGCGCATCCGGGCGCTGCTGCGTCGAACCGAAAAGCAGTCTGCGGGCGATGTGCTGTCGGGCGGCGGCATACAGCTTGACGAGGCGCGGCACCGCGTTCTGGCGGAGGGCAGTGAGATCGGGCTGACGGGCAAGGAATTTGATCTGCTCGCGATGCTGATGCGCAATCAGGGCATTGTGCTCAGCCGGGATCGGATTCTCGAATCCGTCTGGGGCTATGACTACGCGGGCGAGAGCCGGACGGTCGATGTTCACATCCGGACGCTCCGCGCAAAGCTGGGCGATGCGGGCAACAGCATCGACACTGTGCGCGGCGTCGGATACCGCTTTCATGTCAGCAACAACGATTCAGGGGAGGCGACAGAAACAGAATGAGAAGGATTCTGTTCCGGAAGCTGCTGCTTGCAGAGGGAATCACGCTCGGTGCGTGCCTGCTGCTGTATCCGCTGCTGCTTCCGACTGAAAATTATTTCCGGCTGGTTTTGCAGCTTTTCCCGGTCGCGATTATTGCCGGGCTGCTGCTGCTGATCCCGATGTACCTGATCAGCGAGAAAATTTCCCGCGGAGTTACCGCCGAGCTGAAAACACTGAAAATCGACTCAAAACAGACGCTCTCGGATTACCCGGAGCTGCGACCGGTTGCGCGGCAGATCACCGGAATCCGGATGCAGATGGAGTCGCAGAAGGCCGAGCTGGAGGGTCAGCAGGAACAGCTCCGCGTCCTGACGGATAATATGCAGGAGGGGCTGCTGCTTGTCAGCGCGACCGGCAGGGTGCTCTCGCACAATCACGCCGCGCTTCAGCTTCTGGACAAGGAAAAGATCAAGGGCGATTTCGACGTCTTTACGCTGAGTGATTCCCGCATTTTTCTCGATCTGGTTCACAATGCGCTGGAGGGCATCCGCGGCTCTGCGGTCATTACCGTCAACGACACGGCCTGCCAGCTCTTTGCAAATCCCGTCACGCGCGGCAGCATGATGACCGGCGCGGTGCTGGTTCTGCTCGATGTGACCGAGCGCGAAAAGCGCGATGCGCTGCGCAGGGAATTTACATCGAATGTTTCGCATGAGCTGAAAACCCCGCTGACCTCGATCTACGGCATTGCCGATATGATGGAATCGGGGATGGTCAGAAGCGAGGATATCAGCGGATTTGCGCGCAGGATCCGCGACGAATCCGCGAGAATGATCGCGCTGATCGAGGATATCATCCGGCTCTCGCGGCTCGATGACGACAGCTTTGCCGAGGAGATTCTGCCGCTCGATCTCTATGAGATCGCGGAGAATGTCCGCAGCCAGCTCATGCCGCAGGCGGAAAAGCGGAGCATTGAGGTGCTGCTGGAGGGCGAAGCCGCCCCGATGCAGGGCGTCCCGGTGATCGTCGAGGAAATGCTCTACAATCTCTGCGACAATGCGATCAAATACAACAACGACGGCGGAACAGTGAGCATGAAGGTCACCTGCTCCGAGCAGTCGGCGATCTTCACCGTGACCGACAACGGCATCGGCATCCCGCAGGCGGACAAGGAGCGCATCTTCGAGCGCTTTTACCGCGTGGATAAGAGCCACTCCAAGCAGATCGGCGGAACCGGACTGGGGCTCTCGATCGTCAAGCACGGCGCGGCGTTCCATAACGCCAAGATCGAGCTCGAAAGCCGCCTCGGCAGCGGCACGACGATTACGCTGTTCTTCCCGCGCAGCACTGAATCAGCAGCGCTTGCAGAGCGGGATGCCCGCCGCAATCCGCTGGATGTGGAGGTTCCGGGCACGGAGAGCGAGGGTTCGCTCATTCATGTGCATGACACGGAGCCGCAGAAGGCGGCTGAGCCGGAATTCGATTTTGATGAAATGCTGATCGACGAGGCGATTCGCGAGACTGCCCCGGCGGAGCAGCCGGAGGAACCGGACCTGACGCCGGAGTCCGAACCCGAGCCTGCCCCGCGTGCCAAAACCGTTCTGGAGGCAAATACCGAGGAGATCGCGGCGGAGCTGGAGCAGGAGCTTGCCGTATTTGAGACGGAGGAGCCCGCTTCTGCGGAGCCCGACGAGGAGATTCGCACCGATGAACCGGAGCCTGAAACCGCCGCAATTCCTGCGAAAATCGCGTTTGATCCGGATATCGTGCCGATCGACGAGACAACAATGGATATTAAAATTTAACGAAATAAAACTTAACCGGAATTTAACAATCATTAACGCAGACTTAACATTCGCAATACCGGAATTTGATTCTTTCGCTGTATCATGACTCTTGTGAAGATACGGAAAGGTGAAAGAAAAAGATGGGTATTGCGAATGTTTTGGCTTTATTCGGCGGAGTTGCGCTGTTTTTGTTCGGCATGCAGCTCATGGGAGACGGACTCAAAAAGGTTGCGGGAAACAAGCTGGAGCTGGTGCTCTGGAAGCTCTCCGGCACCCCGCTGAAGGGGATTGTGCTCGGCACGGTCGTCACGGCTGTGATTCAGTCCTCCTCCGCAACCTCGGCAATGGTTGTCGGATTTGTGAACACCGGCATGATGACGGTCGTGCAGTCTATTTCGATCGTCATGGGCGCGAATATCGGCACGAGCATCACCGGCTGGCTGCTGTGTCTGTCGCTGCTCGGCGGAAAGAGCGGCTGGCTCAGTCTGCTCTCGACGGACACAATTTCAGCGGTCGTCGCGTTTATCGGCATCATCTGGCTGATGTTCTCGAAATCAGAGAACAAGAAGAAAATCGGCGGAATCATGCTCGGCTTTGCGGTGCTGATGTACGGCATGGAGGGAATGGGCGAGGCGGTCGAGCCGCTGAAGGAGAGCGCGGGCTTCCGGAACATGCTGACGATGTTCGATAACCCGCTGCTCGGCATTCTGGTCGGCATCCTGATCACCGCGCTGCTGCAAAGCAATTCGGCCTCGGTCGGTATTTTGCAGGCGATCTCCGTGACGGGCGCTGTGTCATACGCCGCGGCCTTCCCGATGATTATGGGCATGGGCATCGGCGCGTCGATTCCGGTGCTGCTGTCGTCCGTCGGCGCAAACCGCAGCGGCAAGCGCACGGCACTGATCTATCTGCTGATCAATGTGCTCGGCACGGCGGCCTGTACGGCGCTGTTTTACGGAATCAATGCCTTTGTGCATTTCCCGTTCATGCAGAATGAGAAGCCGATCGGCATGGTCGGCATCGCGGTGATGAACACGCTGTACCGTGTTGCCGCGATCATCCTGCTCGCACCGTTTACGAAGCGGCTGGAGCGCATGACCAATATCTTCTTCCGCAAGCCGGAGGCACCGCAGCCCTCGGCAGAGAAAAAGGCGGAGGCGTTTGAGATCGTCCCGCTGGAGGAGCGCTTCCTCGAAAACCCGGTGATCGCGCTGATGCAGAGCCGCGAGGCGCTGCTGCACATGGCGGCGCTCACCGAAACGCATCTGTACCGCTCCTTTGACCTGATCGGGGCATATGACGAGGAGGCCGCAGCACAGATCATCGCGGCAGAGGAAGCCGCAGACCGCTATGAGGACATGCTCGGCACCTACCTCATCAAGGTCACCGGAAAAGAGCTGAACCATGACCATACGCTCGAAAACTCGCTGTATCTGCATACGGTCGGCGACTTTGAACGCATCAGCGACCACTCTGTGAATTTGCAGGAGGCGGCGCTGGAAATCCACGAAAAGCATGTGCAGTTTTCGCCGGAAGCACTGGAGGAGCTCGATGTGATGCGGGCGGCGCTGCATAAGATCGTTTCGATGACGTTTCAGGCCTTCCGGGAGCAGGATCTTGCACTGGCGTATCAGGTCGAGCCGCTGGAGGAGCGGATTGATTCGCTCTGCGCAACCGCCAAGCTCAATCACGTTGCGCGGCTGCAAATGCAGGTCTGCACGCTGGAGCAGGGCTTTGTGTTCAATGATATCATCGGCAATTTCGAGCGCATTGCCGACCACTGCTCGAATATCGCGGTCGCGCTGGTCGAGCTTCATGCCGATGCCTTTGATACGCATGAGTATCTGAACGGCATCAAGAGCCGGCAGGATGCGCAGTTCCGGAAGCTGTACGAGCAGTATTGCGAGGAATTCGCATTTCTCTCATAAAGACTGACGCCCCGCAATTCGATGCGGGGCGCTTTGTCACAGAACATACAGTAAAATCGCAATTGCCTGCAAGAGGCTGCCGGCATTGACAAACAGATGAAACACGCTGTGCATATACCGGTGCTTCTTGCCGAGCCCGTACAGCACTGCGCCGACCGTATAGCACAGCCCGCCGCCGAGCAGCCAGAGGAATCCCGGAACCGTCATAATCCGGATCGTCGGCTTCAGAATCGCGACGATCGCCCAGCCCATCGCCAGATAGCAGACCATGCTCAGCTTGCTGTATTTTTTGAGGTCGATGGCGGTAAAGACCGCCGCCGCGCAGGCACAGCCCCACTCGATCCCGAAGACGACCCACGCTGCGGCGGGCGACTCTTTCCGGATGCCGACCAGCAGAATCGGGGTGTAGGTTCCCGCAATCATGAAATAGATCGTGCAGTGGTCGATGACCTGCATGACGCGCTTGCCCATGCCGTCGGGCAGCCCGTGATAGACGCTGGAAATGACGAACAGGCAGCAGGTCAGGAAGCCGTATATGCTCCCGCTCGTGACCGCCCACGGGTTGCGGTGCTTTGCGCCGATCAGCACGCTGCCGATCAGAATCAGCAGACCCGCCGAGCCGCCGACGATATGCGTCACCATATTCATGATCTCCTCACCGCGGGTGTATGCCGGAAGCTGCCGCTCCCGCA
The DNA here is from genome assembly GCA_017460835.1 of Oscillospiraceae bacterium. Taxonomy (GTDB): domain Bacteria; phylum Bacillota; class Clostridia; order Oscillospirales; family Ruminococcaceae; genus Firm-04. The sequence goes on along the minus strand of JAFUAD010000030.1, from coordinate 3,279 downwards.
GCGGGATTCGTGATGTTTTTGTCATGATAACCGCCCCTTCCGAAATGGTTTCTGATAATAGTATACCGCAATTTTCAGAAATCATCAACCGACAGTCTGTAGGATTGCCCGAAACCGGAATTGGCGGGATTCTACCGCTTAAAACAACGTATCTGCGTTTATTCTACAATCAGTAGAGCGCGGCGGAAGGGGGAGTAGAGTGCGGATTTTGCCGGGTCATGCCCTGCTTTTCAGCACGCTCCATGCCGCGCAGAGCCGCTCAAGGCTCCATGCCGCATTCGCCGGACTGGTCGAGGGCAGCCGGACTGCCGGCACGCCCGTCCGCGGGAGCTGATACTTCTGATAGTATTTGTCCGCGGTGCCGCCGTTGACGAAAATCCTGCGGATTTGCGCCGCCTCCAGAATCACGGAGAGATCGTTCGGGACGACACGCCGGATGCTGCTGTCGGAGGAGCCGATGATCTCACAGGACGCGATCACATCCCACACGGCGATGTGATGCCGAAGGAGAAACTGCCGCTTTTCGTCAGTTGTCTGCGGAACGGTATCCGCAAAGACCGCAGCGGTCACGCGCCAGAAGCGGTTTTGCGGGTGTCCGTAGAAGAATCCCGCCTCGCGCGATTTCACCGAGGGAAAGCTGCCGAGAATCAGAATTTCGGAGTGCGCATCGTAAAGCGGCGGAATCGGGTGCTGAATCTGCTGATAGTCCATCGTGTCTGCCTTTCTGTGATAAGCAGCAGGAGCCGCCCCGGTTGCAGGGCGGCTTTCTGCCTGTGTTCATTCTGTGACCGTGAATGCGTTTGCGAAGTTGCTCCACTGGTAATTGTGGGCCGTGAGCTGCTTTTGGATTGCCCAGACCAGCTCAGTCTCATTGCCGGAGCTGTCGCGGTAATACGCGGTATGCGTTCCGGCTTCGTCCTCGGTGATGCGCTTATAGAGTCCCTGACTGAACAGCTCGTAGGTCACGGCGGTGCTGCCGTCTGTGATGCGGAGCATAAATCCGCCGCCGGTGAAATCAAACACCTCCCGGTAGTTTTCGACTTCTTCCGGCGCAAAGCCGTCGATCAGGCCGCGCCATTCCGCTTCGGTCTCTGCGGCATGCTCCACCCATTCCTCTCTGCACGGAACCCAGCGGTTTTCCGCCGCGAGCACCGCGGTGCCGAACGAGAGCGAGGCATCCGGGTAATTCTGCGGGACGGTGACATACGTCTGCGGCACCGATGCGGTCGAAGCGGCGGTCGTTTCGGTCGTGACCGGCTGTGTGTCGGCGGCAGACGGCTTGGTTGTGGTGACAACGTGCGCGGTTCTGGGGAAATGCCCCACTGCAAACCACGCTGCCGTTTCTGCGAGCTGCTCCGGATCGGTACAGCCCTGTTCCGGGTCAATATGCAGCAGATCGAGCTTTCCGGCCTCCTTCAGCGCCGGCGCAATCAGACAGCCGTATTTTGTCTGAAGCTGCGCACAGTCCTCTGCGGTAATGCTGTCTCCGAGTGCCTTCACCTTGTCTGTCGCTTCGGTCAGCAGCCGGTACATCTGGTATTGGAAGTACGCGCCCTTCTCAGAGCTGCAATATACACCCAGTATCTTTCTCACAACGGTCTGTGCATAATCGCGGTATTCGCCGTCTGTCACAGCCATTTCACAGCATGTCATCCGGTAAGGAAGTGACGCATTTACGAGTTTTCCGGGCGCTTCCGGATCCGTGGGAATATGTGACCGGATCATATAATACGGGTCGTTTTCTCTCTCTTTTGCGGCATATAAGGCATTCGCCTCGTCATATGCCCCGCATGCATCTGCAAACGCTGCGGGCACACTGCTGTCATACGGAATCAGCGGGAAAAATAATCCTCTGTAGATGCCTGTCGGCATTTCTTTCCCCGTCATGACATACATGTTCAGCTCGTTATCCCAGACAACATAGTCGTCCGGATTTGCATTTTTCAGGAATTCATCCTTCTCGGAATCAACAGAAGGCTGAAAGCGGTAGACCTGCGCCCCCGAATCCCAGAGCATCACACTGCTGTCATAGTATTCGTCCCTGTCGGGATTGTAAACCGCCGATGCCGGGAGCGGGAATGCCTCCGCAGTCTGTACCGCGCTGCTCTGCTCCTCGATCTCCGCTGCGGGTGTATTCTGCGGCTGATTGTTCGCGCCGGTATGCGCCCTGATGCCGAAATACAGCCCGAACACAAGGCATGCGGCGATCGTGCCGAAAATGCCTGCGGTCACCGGCCGCAGCAGCCTGACCGAAATCTCCTTGTTTTTCTGCTTTTTCACTGTGATCATCTCCTCCTGCACAGAGGGCTGCTCTGCCTGCTGCACCTCTTGTGCCTCCGGGAGCGGCGTCCGGTTCTGCTGCCATTCCGTCAGTTCGCTGAGATATTCCTCCGGCAGGCCGTTCATTGCGTCCAGAAAGTCAAACTGCTTCACAGCAATCCCTCCTTTTCAAGATGCGTTCTGAGTTTTTCTTTTACCCGTTTGAGCTGCATTTTCACGCTTCCGACCGTTGCACCGTGCTGCTTTGCGATCTCGGCAATCGGCTGAAAGCTCCAGTAGCGCACGAGAAAGATCATCCGGCTTTCCTTTGAGAGTGTGCCGAGAAAGCGCGCGATGCTCTCCTGTAAGGCGATTTTGTCGATGCAGTCCTCCGGGTCATCCTCCGAAGCGAGATACGGCGCGAGCTCATCGAGCACCGCCGGCAGCATACCGCCGCCGCGCTTTTTGCGCTTTGCGGATGCCAGCCTGTCAAAGCAGAGATTCCGCGTCACGGCTGAGACAAATGCGGTCATGTTCTCCGGCTCTGCCGGCGGAATCGCATTCCACAGCTTCAGCAGGACGTCATTGACGCACTCCTCCGCATCCTGTCGATCGCCCAGAATGCGCGCAGCAAGACCGCGGCACAGCTTGCCGTATGCAAGGTCTGTTTCGGTCAGTGCGCGTTCATCGCGCGCCTGATACAGCGCCAGCAGCTCTGCGTCCGTCACGGGAACTCCTCCTTTCCGCGTTCGCTTCTGTAATATAAGACGCCGTTTGCAGGGGAAAGGTAACATGCCGAATCGCGCAGACCGAATGAAACGGCCTGCGCGATTTTCTGCTTTCATGCTTCGTGCGGCTCTGCTTTGCCGCAGCCTGCTGCTTAGGGAGTGTTGACACTAAGCCTAACACGCGTCTTTTTGGCTGATTTTGTCCCGTTCGTCGTTAAAAATCCTTGCCGTGCGAAAGCACGCCTGCGGATTTTTGCCTAGAACGAAACAAAATCATCTCAAAAATCCGCAT
>JAFUAD010000006.1 GCA_017460835.1 Oscillospiraceae bacterium | reverse complement strand
TGCCGGCCTCCATTACAGCAAAGCGCCGTCTGAGCGAATTTTCCCATATAGACTTTCTTCGCGCCTGTTGGCTATGGGGCTTGTACCCCCCGTGTCAACAGGCTCAGACATTTCGGATTGCGGCATTATAATCATCTTGCTGCAATATCGGACGATTCCGGTACACAACTTGGTGACGATGAAGTAGTAAAAAATAATCTCTTAAAAAATATTTTGTTAATATATATTTTTATCTTCTCGGGCTTACTACTTCATCATCACCAAAGGATGTACTGAAATAGTATCATCTTGCGGCAACATATGACAACTCCGGTACACAACTTGGTGACGATGAAGCAGTAAAAATCTCTCTAAAAAATATTTTGTTAATATATATTTTTACTTTCTCGGGTTTACTACTTCATCATCACCAAAGGATGTACTAAAATTGCATCATCTTGCGGCAATATTTTACAAATCTGTACGGACAATGGGAGCATGAACCAAACGAGCAGCACACACCTGTGCTGCGGCGGGCAGTGCCCGCTTCCGATACAGCAAAGCGCCGTCTTAGCGAATTGTTCTATATTGGGTTGAATCCCGCCTGTTGACGATTGGGCTTTGTGTATGCGGATTATGGGCGCATGAACCAATCGGGCAGCACACTCCTGTGCTGCGGCGGGGAGCCCCCGCTGCCAATTCGCTTCGCACCATAATGAGCGGAGTTGAATCTTTTGTCTCAGCCGAATAGGTGGGCACGCTTGGGCGTGCAGCCGGCAGTACCCATATGTGAATTATGGGAGGATGAACCAATCGGGCAGCACACTCCTGTGCTGCGTCCTGTATAAGATTGGGAGCATGCAACAAGAAACCCGCGAAGCTAAAATGGAGGCCGGCACTGCCGGCCGAAGCCAAATCGCCAGCGCGGGCTCCGCGCCCGCCCAGCCAATTGTAATAAAAATGCCGTGCTGCGGGGTGTTGCAGCACGGCAGGATTCACAAAGATTTTCAGAAACACTTGACAAAAAGCCGGAATCGTCCTATAATATTAAAATGCCACATTATGGCAAAGCGGCTTTTCTCCGCATAATAGTATATCACAGAATTGCCCCGTTGTCAAGCCCCTGCGAAGGAAAATTTTTCCGGAGCGCCGGGAGCCTGCCGCGGACGGCATTCTGCGGAGCCCGATACAAAGGACAGGAGGTTTTTGCCCATGAGCCCCAAAATCAATCCGGATGTGCAGACACAGGTCTCGGTCAAGGATGTGCGGGTCGGAAAAAACACGCGTAAGAGCTTCGGCAAGATCGACGAGGTCTTGCAGATGCCGAACCTCATCGAGGTTCAGAAGAAATCCTACGAGTGGTTTTTGACCGAAGGCCTGCGCGAGGTCTTCCGGGACGTCGCTGCGATTACCGACTTCAACGGGAATTTGCAGCTCAGCTTCATTGACTACCGCATTGATGAAAACCCGAAGTATACCATTGCCGAGTGCAAGGAGCGCGATGCGACCTACGCCGCGCCGCTGCGCGTCAAGGCAAGACTGTGGAATCAGGAGACCGACGAGGTCACCAGCAGCGAAATCTACATGGGCGATATGCCTCTGATGACAGAGAGCGGCACCTTCGTGATCAACGGCGCAGAGCGCGTCATTGTCTCGCAGCTCGTGCGTTCTCCGGGCGTGTATTACAGCTTCACCCGCGATAAGTCCGGCAAGACGCTGTATACCACGACGGTCATCCCGAACCGCGGCGCATGGCTGGAGTACGAAATGGATTCCAACGATGTGATCTCGGTCAAGATCGACAAGAACCGGAAAATCCCGATCACCAAGTTCATCCGCGCACTGGGGCTTGGCACCAATCAGGAAATCTTCGAGCTCTTCGGCGACGATCCCCGCTTAAAGGCGACGATCGAGCAGAAGGAGGAGGGCGTCACCGAGGACGCCGAGAAGAACATCAACGATGCGCTGCTCGAGGTCTACAAGAAGCTCCGCCCGGGCGACCCGGCAACGGTCGAGGCGGCGCGCACGCTGATGAACAGCCTGTTCTTCGACCCGAAGCGCTACGATCTCTGCCGCTTCGGAAGATACAAGTATAACAAAAAGCTCGGCATCGGCTCCCGTCTGCTCGGCCAGATTCTTTCGAGACCGGTCGTCAGCTTCATGACCGGCGAGCTGATCGCGGACACCGGAACAAAGGTGACGAAGGAGCTCGCGGCGCAGATCGAGCAGGCAGGCGTCTATGAGGCGTATGTCCGCGCTGAGGTTCGTGAAACACATGTTGACGAGAAAAAGCATGAGCTGATCTCGGAATATGTCGAGCGCGAGGTCAAGGTGCTCGGCAGCGGCATGATTGATATTACCCCGTATGCGGAAGCCGTCATCGAGGGCTTTGATGCCGCGGAATACGGCATCAACGAGAAGGTCTCCGCGCGCGTGCTCAGAGATATTCTGGAGGATGCGGACGGCGACGCCGAGGCGCTCGGCAATGCGATCCGCACCAACAAGGAGCTGCTCGTTCCGAAGCACATCGTCCGCGACGATATCTTTGCGACCGTCAGCTATTTCTGCAATCTCTGCGACGGCATCGGCTACACCGATGACATCGACCACCTCGGCAACCGCCGCATCCGTTCGGTCGGTGAGCTGCTGCAAAATCAGTTCCGCATCGGCTTTGCGAGAATGGAGCGCGTCATCCGCGAGCGCATGAGCCTGCAAGCGCAGGATTCCGAGACGCTGACCCCGCAGACGCTGGTCAACATCCGCCCGATCACGGCGGCGATCAAGGAATTCTTCGGTTCCTCTCCGCTGTCGCAGTTCATGGATCAGAACAACCCGCTCGCTGAGCTGACGCACAAGCGCCGTCTCTCCGCACTGGGCCCGGGCGGTCTGACGAGAGACCGCGCAGGCTTCGAGGTGCGTGACGTTCACTACTCGCACTACGGCAGAATGTGCCCGATCGAGACACCGGAAGGTCCGAACATCGGTCTGATCTCCTATCTCGCATCGTTTGCGAAAATCAACATCTACGGCTTCATCGAAGCCCCGTACCGCCGGGTCGATAAGGAAACCGGCGTCATCACCGACGAGGTCGTCTATATGACGGCGGATGTCGAGGACACCTATTATGTCGCACAGGCGAATGAGCCGCTGACTGAGGACGGCAAATTCGCAAGAAAGCGCGTCACCGCACGCCACCGCGACCAGATTCTGGAGTGTGATCCTTCCCTGATCGACTTCATGGATGTGTCGCCGAAGATGGTCGTTTCCGTCGCAACTGCGATGATTCCGTTCCTCGAAAACGACGACGCGAACCGTGCGCTGATGGGCTCGAACATGCAGCGGCAGGCGGTTCCGCTCCTCAAGACCGAGCGCCCGTTCGTCGGCACCGGCATGGAGTACAAGGCGGCGGTCGATTCCGGCGTCTGCGTGCTCGCGAAGGAGACAGGTACGGTCGTCGATGTCAGCGCGGACGAGATCATTGTGAAATACGGCCCGCGCGAGGATGACCTCCGCACCTATCATCTGACCAAATTCAAGCGCAGCAACCAGGGCACCTGCGTCAACCAGCGCCCGATCGTCAGCATCGGCGATCAGGTCGAGGAGGGACAGGTCATTGCGGACGGCCCTGCAACCTGCGACGGCGAAATCTCCCTCGGCAAGAATGCCCTGATCGGCTTCATGACATGGGAGGGCTACAACTACGAGGACGCCGTTCTGCTGAATGAGCGTCTGGTTCGTGAGGATGTCTTTACCTCGGTTCACATCGAGGAGTATGAGCTCGAGTGCCGCGATACCAAGCTCGGCGCCGAGGAAATCACCCGCGATATCCCGAATGTCGGCGAGGATGCGCTCAAGGATCTCGACGAGAACGGTATCATCCGCATCGGCGCAGAGGTGCATTCCGGCGATATTCTGGTCGGTAAGGTCACGCCGAAGGGCGAAACCGAGCTGACCGCCGAGGAGCGCCTGCTCCGCGCGATCTTCGGCGAGAAGGCACGCGAGGTGCGCGACAATTCCCTGAAGGTGCCGCACGGCGAATCCGGCATCGTCGTCGATGTCAAGATCTTCGACCGCGAGAACTGCGATGAGCTCGGCCCGGGCGTCAACCAGATCGTCCGCTGCTATATCGCACAGAAGCGCAAGATCTCCGTCGGAGACAAAATGGCGGGACGCCACGGAAACAAGGGCGTTGTCTCCCGCATCCTGCCGGAGGAGGATATGCCGTTCCTTGAGGACGGTACCCCGCTCGATATTTGCCTGAACCCGCTCGGCGTTCCGTCCCGTATGAACATCGGTCAGGTGCTCGAGGTTCACCTCGGCATGGCCGCAAAGGCGCTGGGCTGGCACATCATGACGCCGGTCTTCGACGGTGCGCATGAGGACGATATCCGCAAGTGCTTCCGCCTCGCACAGCAGCAGAATGAGGAAAAGAATGCAAACAAGACCGAGGAAACCTTCGTACTCAGCCCGATGGACAAGGTCATCGACACGACCTCGATCCCGCTCGCCGAGGACGGCAAGTTCACGGTCTATGACGGCAGAACCGGTGAGAAATTCGACAACCGCGTCACCGTCGGCTATATGTATTATCTGAAGCTCCACCACCTCGTTGACGACAAGATTCACGCGCGCTCCGTCGGCCCGTATTCGCTGGTCACCCAGCAGCCGCTCGGCGGTAAGGCACAGTTCGGCGGCCAGCGCTTCGGTGAGATGGAGGTCTGGGCGCTCGAAGCATACGGCGCTGCCTATACGCTTCAGGAGATCCTGACCGTCAAATCCGACGACACCACCGGCCGTGTCAACACCTATGAGGCGATCGTCAAGGGGCAGAATGTCCCGAAGCCGGGTATCCCGGAGAGCTTCAAGGTTCTGATCAAGGAAATGCAGTCCCTCGGACTGGATGTCCGCGTGCTCGATGAGGATCAGCAGGAAATTGATCTGAAGCAGAGCTTCGACGACGATCTCCCGCCGCAGAGCAGCACGGAATTCGCGGACGAGAATACCGCGGATACCACACACTATGAGTCTGACGACATGGGCGCAGCCGGCTTCGGCACCGCAATGTACGGCGAGGATACCGAGACCCATGAGGTTGAGCACGATGCCGCAGGCGACGAGGATGAGGAAGACGAGTTCGGCTATGATGAGGAGCCGGATGATGCGGAGGCATATTCCGAAACAGCAGACGACTTCTACGGCTCGGATGAGGATATGTGATGCAGCGGAATGCGGCGCGGGCAGAGCACCATCTGCCCTGCTGCCTGCAAGCCCGTCAAACTGGATGATACAGATTAGGAGGGAATGTTTTGGAATTCACCACCTTTGATTCCATTAAGATCGGTCTGGCTTCTCCGGAGCAGATTCTGAAGTGGAGCTACGGCAAGGTCGAGCGCCCGGAAACGATCAACTACCGCACACAGAAGCCCGAAAAGGGCGGCCTGTTCTGCGAAAAAATCTTCGGACCGACAAAGGACTGGGAGTGCTACTGCGGAAAGTTCAAGAAGGTGCGCTTCAAGGGCAAGGTCTGCCCGAACTGCGGCGTCGAGATCACCCGCGCAAAGGTTCGCCGCGAGCGCATGGGTCATATCGAGCTCGCCGCGCCGGTCGCGCATATCTGGTACTTCAAGGGTACCCCCGCCTGCATCCGTCAGGTGCTCGGCGATATCTCCCAGAAGGATCTCGAAGCAGTCATTTATTTCACCAAGTATATCGTCACAGACCCCGGCGAGCCGGATCCGGTTCATGAGGGACAGTATGTGACAGGGCTCCTCAAGCAGCAGACGCTGACCGAGGAGGAATACACCGCGGCTATGGCAAAGAATCCGGGCGGCTTCAAGGCGGAGATCGGCGCAAATGCGATTCTCCACCTGCTCCAGGAATACAGCCAGGACCGCTATGACAAATTCCGCGACAAGCTGATCGCGGAGGGCAAGCTCAATCTTGAGCCCGATGAGCTCGAGGCCTGCAAGAACTGTGAGCTCGGCAGAAACTGCCGCGAGTGCTCCTTCTGCGTCGGCGCAGAGGACGAGGAGTGGCAGAATAACCTCGTGATGGCATGTGAGCAGCTCAAGGGCGAGGTGCGCAAGCTGGATGAAAAATCCACTGCCCGCCCGACTGCCCAGAAGAGCCAGAAGCGCGGCAAGCTGCTGAAGCGCCTCGAAATTCTGGAGGCGTTCCGCCAGTCTGGCAACCGCCCGGAGTGGATGGTCATGACGATCCTGCCGGTCATTCCGCCGGATATCCGGCCGATGGTCATGCTCGACGGCGGCAGATATGCCACCTCCGACCTCAATGACCTCTACCGCAGAGTCATCAACCGCAACAACCGCCTGGAGCGGATGCTCCAGCTCAATGCGCCGAGCATCATTGTCCGGAACGAAGCGCGTATGCTTCAGGAGGCCGTCGATGCGCTCATCGACAACGGCAGACACGGCAAGGATGTCACCGGCCCGAATAACAGAAAGCTCAAGTCCCTGTCCGATATCCTCAAGGGCAAGCAGGGACGCTTCCGCCAGAATCTGCTCGGCAAGCGCGTGGACTATTCCGGCCGTTCCGTTATCGTCGTCGGCCCGGAGCTGAAGATGTATCAGTGCGGCCTGCCGAAGGAAATGGCACTGGAGCTCTTTAAGCCGTTTATCTTAAAGCGTCTTGTCGATATGGGCAAGATTCAGAATATCAAGAGCGCCCGCAAGAAGGTTGACCGCCCGGATGACGATGTCTGGGATGCACTTGAGCATGTCATCCGCGATCATCCGGTTCTGCTGAACCGTGCGCCGACCCTGCACCGTCTGGGCATTCAGGCATTCGAGCCGGTGCTCGTCGAGGGCAGAGCCGTCAAGCTGCACCCGCTGGTCTGTACCGCATTCAACGCCGACTTCGACGGCGACCAGATGGCGGTTCACCTCCCGCTCTCTGCGGAGGCACAGGCAGAGGCACGCTTCCTGATGCTCGCTGCGAACAACCTGCTCAAGCCCTCCGACGGTAAGCCGGTTGCGGTTCCGACGCAGGACATGGTGCTCGGCTCCTATTACCTCACGATGGTCAAGGACGGCGAGCCCGGCGAGGGCAAGGTCTTCCGCGATGTCGATGAGGCGATGATGGCATACGATGAGCACGATATCACGCTGCATTCCAAGATCAAGGTGCGCATCACAAAGGAGATCAACGGCAAGAAGGTCTCCCGGATCATCGACTGCACCGTCGGCCGCCTGATCTTCAACGAAATTATCCCGCAGAACCTCGGCTTTGTCAACCGCAGCGACCCCGAGCATGAGTTCGATCTCGAAATCACCGAGGTCGTCAAGAAGGGCGTCCTCTCGAAGATCATTGACAAGTGCATCAAGGTTCACGGCGTCACCATGACCGCCGAGGTGCTCGACCGCATCAAGGCGCTCGGCTATAAGTATTCGACCAAATCCGGCCTGACCGTCGCAGTCATTGATGCCGTGATCCCGCCGCAGAAGAAGGATATCCTTGCCGATGCGGATGCGAAGGTCGATGCGCTGAACGAGCAGTATCAGTACGGCTATATCTCCAATGAGGTGCGCTATGAGAAGGTCTGCTCGATCTGGCAGAGCGCGACCGACCAGATCACCGAGGCACTCGAAAACAACTTCGACCCGTTCAACCCGATCAACATTATGGCGGACTCCGGTGCCCGCGGCTCGATCAACCAGATCCGTCAGCTCGCCGGCATGCGCGGCCTGATCGCGAATACCTCCGGTGCGACCATCGAAATCCCGGTTCGCTCCAATTACCGTGAGGGTCTGAACATTTCCGAATACTTCATCTCCTCCCGCGGCGCCCGTAAGGGTCTGGCAGATACCGCGCTCCGTACCGCGGACTCCGGTTATCTGACCCGCCGTCTCGTCGATGTTTCGCAGGATGTCATCATCCGCGAGATCGACTGCGGCTCCGATGAGGGCATTGAGGTTTACTGCATCAACGACGGCCAGCGTGACCTCGAAACCTTACAGGAGCGTCTCGTCGGCAGATATCTCGTCGAGGATCTGCGCGATGAGAAGTCTGAGCTCTTTATCCCGAAGACCCGCGCCATGACCACCGCGGATGCACAGCGCATCGTCGATGCGGGCATCACCCATGTCACGATCCGCTCGGTGCTCGGCTGCAAGGCGCGCAAGGGCGTCTGCGCAAAGTGCTACGGCGTCAACCTCGCAAACGGCAATCTGGTTTCCGTCGGCGAAGCGGTCGGCATCATCGCCGCCCAGTCGATCGGTGAGCCGGGTACTCAGCTCACGATGCGTACCTTCCATACGGGCGGTATCGCAAACGCAGAGGATATCACACAGGGTCTTCCGCGTGTTGAGGAGCTGTTTGAATCCAGAAGACCGAAGAACGGCGCGATTCTCGCAAAGTCCTCCGGTACGGTCAGCCTGACCGAGGAAAACGGCATCAAGACCGTCATCATCCATGACGAGGAGACCAATACCGACTCCACACCGTATACCATTCCGTATAACTACCACATGGTCGTCAAGGACGGCGATACGGTCAAGCGCGGCGGCAGACTGACCACCGGTTCGATTTATCCGATGGATCTGCTGGACATTCTCGGCGTGCAGGCAGTTCAGAATTATATCATCGAGGAGATCCAGTTCGCATACCGCCAGCAGGGCGTCGGCATCAACGACAAGCACATCGAGGTTATCGTCCGTCAGATGATGCGGAAGGTGCTCGTCGCCGATCCGGGCAGCAGCTATCTGCTCCCTGAGGCAATGGTCGATAAGCGCGAGGTCGAGGAGATCAATGCACAGCTCCAGGCGCGCATCGACGCCGGCGAGACCGATCTGCGGCTCGTGACGGTGCGTCCGTCGCTGCTCGGTATCACGAAGGCATCGTCCTCCTCCGAGAGCTTTATGTCTGCTGCATCCTTCCAGGAGACCGCGAAGGCACTGACCGATGCGGCGATCAACGGCAAGAGCGATTATCTGCTCGGCCTGAAGGAAAATGTCATCATCGGCAAGCTGATTCCGGCCGGTACCGGCATGACGCTGTATAACAATGTGCAGGTTGTGCGTGCCGACGGATATCCGGCGGATATGCCGCAGCAATACTGATGAAAAAAGGGGCGCTTCCGGTTTGGAGGCGCCCTTTTTAGGGAGTCGTATGATGTTTTTTGTATTCTTCCTTTGCCTGCACGCGCAAGCGTGCCAAAATATTCGGCTGAGATAAAAGATACGCCTCCGCTCATTATGGTGCGAAGCAAATTGGATGCCGGCACGGCCGGCCGAAGCGAATTGGATGCCGGCACGGCCGGCCAAAGCAAAATGGAGGCGGGCACGGCCCGCTGCACGCCCAAGCGTGCCAAAATATTCGGCTGAGAAAAAACACACGGCTCCGCTCATTATGGTGCGAAGCGAAACGGCTGCGGGCACTGCCCGCAGCCGTTTGCTGTATCTGTTCATCAGCCGTTTGCGCGCTGCACCTTACCGGAGCGCAGGCATCTGGAGCAAACATAAATGTGGCAGGGAGAACCCTTCACAATGGCTTTCACGCGCTGGACATTGGGCTTCCATGTACGGTTGGTACGACGGTGAGAGTGAGAGACCTTGATACCAAACGTCACGCCCTTGCCGCAGACTTCACATTTTGCCATAGCTGGCACCTCCTTTACATACTTGTCTACGATACCTATTGTACCAGATATCCGGAAAAAAAGCAAGTGTTTTTTGCAGAATTTTCAAAATTTATCAGATTTCACCGAAAATCACCCGCCCGGATATGCAAAGAGCCACAAAATATAGCATGCCCGGCAGCCTCCTCCGCTTTTTTCATCTTCTTTTCATTGCAATTTTCGGTAATCTATGTTATAACCGGGCAGTGCCCGGCTCCGGTTTTAATCCCCGGCAGTGCCCCGCCATGCTTTTTTCATCTTCTTTTCATTGCAATTTTACCCGATATATGGTATAATAATAGCATTCCCCCGAAGGAAGACCCCGAAACTTTGTTCTGATTATCAAAAGGAGTGACGAATATGCTGCGAGATCTGCTGTCGGGAAATGTGGATCAGTCCACGATCATCCAGCTTCTTGCTGAGCTTGTCATCATTTTTCTGATTCTTCCGCTGCATGAAATGGCGCACGCATGGACCGCATATAAGCTCGGCGACGACACCGCGAGCATTCAGGGGCGCATGACGCTGAACCCGATCGCGCATCTCGACCCGATCGGCGCGCTGCTGATGCTGACGACGGGTTTTGGCTGGGCGAAGCCGGTTCCGATCAACCCGCGCCGCTTTAACCGCAAGCACAGCATGCGCTTCGGCATCGCGATCACCGCGCTGGCAGGGCCGGTCAGCAACCTGATCGCCGCACTGATCGGTATGGTGATCTACCGCTTCTACCTCATTTCGGATTTTTACACGAGCCTGACCGGCGGCTACTATATCCGCTGGGGCTATGTGCTTTCCGGCCATGCAAATGATACGCAAATGCTGATCAAGATGTTCCTTGAGTTCTTTATTTCCGTGAATATCGGCCTTGCCGTGTTCAATCTGATTCCGATTCCGCCGCTCGACGGCTCAAAGGTCATCGGATATTTCACGCCGGAAAAATTCGACCGCTGGATCTACCAGAACAACCAGATTGTCCGGATCGTTTTCCTGATCGTGCTGTTTTCCGGCCTTCTGAGCGAACCGATGGGATGGCTGAGCGATCAGATTCGGGATATGTTCCTGGCGATCACCGACTGGATTCCAAAGGTATTCGGGTGACGGTATGCCGGAGCTGTCATTTCGATTGCCGGTCTTTGAGGGGCCGATGGATTTGCTTCTGCATCTGATTGCGAAGCATCAGCTCAATATTCACGATATTGAGATTTCGGTTCTGCTGGAGCAGTATCTGCTGTATATGCAGCAGTGTGCCGAGCAGGATTACGAGCTCGCCGGCGAGTTTCTGACAATGGCGGCGAAGCTGATCTGGATGAAAACGGCGGCACTGCTCCCGCAGCGCGAGGAGGCAGAGGCGGTCAAGAAGGAGCTGGAGGGTGCGCTGATCGAGTATTCGCTCTGCAAGCGCACGGCGGAGCTGCTGCGTCAGCAGTTCTGCGGTGACCTGCTCTTTGTCCGGCGGGGCATTGCCCTCCCGGTCGATCTGACCTATCGCCGCACGCACGAGCCCGGTGTGCTCTCGGAGACCTATCAGAGTATGGGGCTCCGGCGGATGCCGAAGGGCGAGGCAGAGGGCAGGCTCGGCGAGAAGATTCACGCGGTCGTGCAGATGCATCATCAGGTGACGAGCGTCGCCTCGAAGGTGGTATTTTTGCTGCGGCAGTTTTTCAGGGTGGATTCCGTGAACATGAACGAGCTGTTTGACGGCCTGACGAAGCGGACGGATCGGGTCGCGCTGTTTCTTGCGATTCTGGAGCTGACGCGGCACGGGCGCATCTGCATCAGCGAGGACGGGACGGAGATCGTGATGAAGGACCGCAATGCACTCCTTACCGGCTCCCGCCAAAAACGCGGGCGCGGAGGCGCGGAGCCCCCGCTGGCGATTCGCTTCGCACCATAATGAGCGGAGCCGGGTATTTTATCTCAGCCGAGCGGATTGTTCTGAATTGATATTTTTCTCGCCTGTTGGATGGGGGCATCTCCCCTGTTCCGGCAGGCGAGAATTATTTTGTCATGCCTGCCGATTATCATGGCCTAACATCAAAATATATAAAATAAGGATTGACTTTGTAGGTAAAATATGGTATAATTACAATTGAATGTTTGTGTCCGGCGGAGCCGGAATCCGCCGAAAAATGAGAAGAGAGGTGCAGAGAGATGTTCCTTGCCGCAGACGGCTTCGTACACCTGCTGATTGCAAACCCGGATGACAGCTACTATACCCCGAACCTGATCCGCATGCAGTTTCTGCCCTGTCTCCGCTACCGGATCTACTGCGCTGAGCCGGAGTTCCGCAACATCTTCCTGCTGTACGATACCCCGAAGGGCAGCGACCACGATTACCGCATGCAGTGGGTCGGCGGCCAGAGCATCGCCGCAATGGAGCCCGAGCAGAAGAAAAAGCTGTTCGGCGGCTTATTCTCAAAGCGCGAGGATACCAATACCAAGCGGGATGCCGCTGCCGGAGAGGAATTTCTGGATGAGGACGGCCTCGCCGACCGCGTGCGCGCCCTGCTGAATGTGATGAAGCAGAAGAATGCGACTGCGCTGGCTATGCCGGGCGAGCTGCTGGGGCGCGTTGCCGAGCAGAATCCCGATATCCAGCGCCAGCTTGCCGATCTGATCGCACATAACCGCAGCAATGTCCTGATTCTGACGGTGTCGCCGCGGGCAGCAGAGGCCGATCCGCTGTTTCGCTGGCCGGAGCAGGAAAAGGACGGCAAGGGAACCGGGCTTCCCCCCGGCTTGCTGCTTCAGCCCTATCTGTTCCCGGAGCTGATCCGGCAGATCAAGGGCGCCGATACCTACCGCGTGATGCGCTATGAAATGCTGCGCAGCGCGCTCGGAAACCGCCTGCACTGCTGGAATGCCCTGGCCTATGAGGATGTCCGTGCGGCGGTGCGATATGCATATTTCCGTCATCCGGAATGGGAAAACTGCGGAAAATCCGATCTTTTCGCCGCGATTCTGTGGGGCTGGCACAGCACGATTCTGTTCCGCGACCGCTGTGCGGCGCTCGGCTGCCGCGACAATCCCCGCCGGATGCTGGATGTTCTGGTGCAGAATCTGGAGGACCCCGCGTTCCGGCTGCGCATCACCGAGCTGGCGCAGGAGGAGCTCCTGACCGACCCGGGGCAGCTTTTGTCGCAGCTTTCGGATACCATGCAGCCCGGCATGCAGCCGATTCTGATGCAGCGTGCGGAGTCCGGGCAGGATTTCGTCAGTACGCTGACGCAGTACCGCTCTGTGCTGCGCGGCCATGAGAAGCTGCTCTCCGAGGAGGAGCTGACCGCGCTGCTGGAGATGACCGAGGCGTTTGCGGCTCCGGATTATCTCCACCCGGAAAACTGGACAGAGCCCGCATACTGCGAGTTCCGGAATCCGGACTGCCAGAAGGCACTGCGGATTCTGTTCGATTACCTGAAAAAGCAGCCGCAGTGGAATAACTGGGACAAGGGCATTATGTATGCCCTGTATCATCTGTTCCTCCTGTGCCGCGATGACGCAGAGAGCCGCATCGGCACGGACGACCAGCACCTTGCATGCAAAAAGGCGATCCAGATCATCATTACGGGGAAGACCGGGGCCGCCGCACAGGATAAGGAAGCGACGCTGATCCGCTATTGTCTGCGCAAATCGGAGAATGCGCCCTATGAGGATGCGGAAGCCTCGAAGCTGACCAGAAGAACCGTGCATGTGCTGGGGCCGCAGAATTACAGAACAAGTAAGGATTTTTATGAGGCGGTCAAGAAATTCGGGCGAGACCTGCTTATGAAATAAGGGAGTAGAGAGAAATGATCAATATCGGAATTGACTTCGGCAGTACCTATACGATGGTGTCGGTTTATGACGGGGAAAAGCCGGCAACCGTCAAGCCGGATGCTCTTTCATACAGCTACCCGTCCATTGTCGTATATGACAAGCGCCGCTCGCGCTATCTGTGCGGCAATGCGGCGCGCAGCCGGGTCGGAAGCCGGGATACCATCACCTTCCGCGGCTTCAAAATGCTGCTGAATCAGCAGATGAGCGCAGAAAACTTGGCACTGCGCGGCTATGATGACGTCAACACCCCGGAGCGGATCACCGCGGAATTTCTGCGGTTTGTCATCAGCAATACACTGAATACTAAGGGCGAGGACAAGGTCGGGACGCTGGTCATCGGCGCGCCGGAGTGCTGGTTCCAGAGCATCCAGACCGTCGATGCGCGCGGGACGCTGCGGGATATCTGCTCGGGCATGACCGATCTGGTCGAGAATGTGAAGATCGTCAGCGAGCCGACGAATGCGGCGGCCTTCTGCGTCTGGAATTACGAGCAGGAGTATCATGAGCCGCTCGACGGCAGAATCCTCGTCGTCGATTACGGCGGCGGCACGCTCGATACCGCGCTGGTGAATGTGCGCCGGCAGAACGGGCAGATGCAGATCAAGCCGGAGATGCGCAGCGGCGCGGGCGAAAACCGCGACAACGAAATCGGCGAGGCGGGCATCGCATTTCAGGAGGCAGTCGCGCGGCTGGCGATCAGCGAGGCGACCGGCACCCCGCAGCGGAAGATTCCCTACGACGCCCATTTCAACCAGTTCCTGAAGCTCTTTGAGGAGCAGCTTCTGTCACAGTCCGAGGAAATCGCGGACACGATGGATGAATTCATCTTCACGCCGGAGGAAATGCGCGAGGTGCTGTTCTGCGATCTCGAATACAAGGGCGAGCCGGTCGAGATCGACTACCACCAGCTCTACACCTGCTATCAGCAGATCATTTCGCCGGTTTTGCAGCGCGTTCTCGATGAGACCACCGCCGATATGGACGATACGAAAAATCTGCGCATTGCGCTGGTCGGCGGCTTCTGCAATTTCTATCTCGTCCGGAAGCAGATCTATGACTATTTCAAAATCGCACAGATCGACGAGCGGACAAAGGGCATGATCCGCGAGGAGGCACAGCGCGAGACCGCGATCGCACACGGTGCGGCGCTCTTTGCAGACAATGTGCTGAGCGTCTGCAACATTGCGCAGTTCTCGATCGGCACCTACGCGACCTACTCCGACGGCAGCCGCTTCAACCGCTTCGCGATCAATTACGGGCAGGAGATCGAGCCCGACAGCGTGTATTTCGCCCTCGATGACCGCGGCAACCCGTGGCCGATGACCTCGGGCAGCATTGACAAGTTCCTGCTGAATTTCGGCAAGCGGGAGTCCACCGCGATCGACGTCCGCCCGAAGCCGGAGTTTGCCGCGCGGCTGCAATCGCTCCCCTGCGGGAATGTCGTCGTGATCGGCTTTTCGATGGACAACTGCGACCGGATCACGGTGCATGTCTACAATTATGACATCGAAAGGGCGCAGCGCGACCCGAAGCCGACAGCATCGCTCCGGCTTTCCACGCTGAAGGATATGTTTGAAAGCATCGTACTGACCGGATTGGGAGGGCCGTAACCGTGTTATTTGCCAGAACAAAACAAAGCCTGCAAAATTTACAGCGTGAGCGTACCCTGACCCTCGGCGAGATGTACGCGGTCATGCAGGATATGATGCAGGATATACAGGATGAAACCGGCACAAACCCCGCCGAGCTTGAGGCGGATGACACCGCGCTGCAAAAGTGGCGGACCGTGGCGCATGTGCTGCTGCGGAGCGCTTCCCCGGATGCGGCATCGCAGATGACCGAGCGGCAGCAGGCGCGGATGCAGGCGCTGCGCGATGAGCTGGAGGCACGCCATGCGGAGACGGCGGATGCCGAGGCAGAGCTTGCAGAGGGCGAGCAGGAAATCACCGCACTGAACCGCGAGCTCGATTCGCTGGAGAATCTGGTGCGGAAAAAGGAGGAGCAGACCGCCGGCCTGACCGCACTGCGGAAGAAGGAGGAGGCGCTGCACCGCGCCCTCGACGATCTCTCCGTCGTCGATCCGGATCAGCTCGCCGCACAGATCGAGGCGCTCGAACAGGAGAAGCAGACGCGGGAGGCCGCGATCCAGCGCGCCGAGGCCATTGAACAGGAGCTGCACGCCCTCCAGGACGAGGCCGCCGATCAGCAGGAGGCCGCAGAGCGGCTGCTGACACAGAAGCAGGCCGTGCTGGAGCAGATCGCAGAACAGAAGCAGGTACAGGCAGAGCGGGAGTCCGCGCTCTCGGCCGTAAAGGCGGAATCCGATGCATTGCAGGATGCGGTCGCCGCCGCCGAGCAGAGCGTGCAGGAGCAGCAGGAGGCCTGTGCCGCATTGAAGCAGAAGCTCTCCGAGGTCTCCGGCGCCGCCCATGCACGGCAGGAGCAGCTCGAAGCACTGCAATCGGAATATGACATGCTGACCGGCGAAAACGGCGGCATTGAGGCGGCGCTCGCGCAGAAGCATCAGCTCATTGATGATGCAAAATCAAAGCAGGAATCGCTGAAGCAGTATCTTGCGGAGACAGCCGCCGAGCTGGAATCCGCGGAGACGGAAACTGCCCGGCTGACGCAGGAGCAGGAGCAGGCAGAGCAGAAGCGCCGGAGCGCAAAGGATGCGCTCGATGCCGTCCGGGAGGCGCTGGAGACTGCCGGGGCGGAGCTCTCGGAGATGACCGCTCAGAATGCGGAGTGTACCGCGGCACTGGAGCAGGCACAGCAGCAGCGCGATGATGCGCAGGCAGCCCGCGATGCCGCAAAGGCCGCATACGACGAGGCGATAGCCGCCTGTCAGGCCCTGACGGACGAGCTCGCGGCAATGCAGGCGGAAACCGACGAAAAGCGCAGCAAAATGGAGGATCATGAAGCGCAGAAGAAGCTGCTCGCCGAAATGGCGGCAGAGCTGTCGTCCTCCGAGGAGACATTCAACAAGGAGACCTCCGCTTTGCGCCTGAAGATCAAGCTGCTGGATGAGCAGAAGCAGTCCGCGCTCGACCGCAAAACGGAGCAGGAGGAGATCCTTGCGCAGAAGCAGGGCGAGTTCGATCAGATCGCTGAGAGCAGCCGCGAGACCGATGAACAGATCGCGGCGCTCGAGAGCGCAATCGCCGAAAAGGAGCAGACCCTCGAACAGGTCGAGGAGCGCATCCGGCAGCTCGGCGCGCGCCAGCAGAGTCTCATCCGCGAGATCAACGAAAAGCAGGAGATGCTCAGCCACAGCGATATCGTCGGGCTTCAGGAGAAGCTGGAAACGCTGAAAACCGATCTCGCATCGGCGCAGCAGCAGCGCGCGGACATGCAGCAGGAGCACGATACCCTCACCGCTGCACTCCAGGATGAACAGATCGCCGCCCGGACAGCGGCGCTGGAGCTGGAGGGGCTCGAAAAGCAGGTCGCGGAGATTCAGACAAAGCGCAATGAAATGGCAGCGAACCGCCGGGAGCTCGAGCAGCAGCTCAGCACCTGCCGCAACGATATCGAGGAATACCGCCGCGCATTCAGCCCGGAGCAGTATGAGGCGCAGAAGCGGGAGATTCAGAGTTGTCAGGAGATGATCCGCTTCTATGAGGAGGGCGTTCAGGCGCTTTTCGGCACGAATATCCCCGCAGAATTCTTTGCGCAGAACGGCATGCCGCTGCTGGAGAAAAAGCAGCAGGCGCTTGCCGCTGAGCTTGAAACAGTCCGTGCCCTGATGGCGGGGCTGCATAAGGACTATATTCTGGTAATCGAAGATACGGAAAGAAAGGTGAACCAATATGCAGTGTAGTTGCTGTTATCATGACGTCGCAGAGGGACTGGCGACCTGTCCCGTCTGCGGATTCCCGGTGCTGACCGTCGGGGACACGACCGAGGAAAACCGCAGGATGATCGAGGAATACCGCGCCTCGAAGCTCAAGCAGATCACGATTGATCTTCAGGTATTCAGCTATGAGGTGCGCGCAGACGGTGTCTCGGATACCGGCAGCGCATGGCGTCCGCTCGCCGGCGCCTCCCAGCTCCGGAGCGATGCCGTGTTCTGGTCCGATCTGGTCTGCCAGCAGATGACCTCCGACCGTGCATTCACGATGCGCGTGCGGATGCGGATGGGCAGCGGCAGCCGGGAGCAGCTTGTCACGCTGAAGCCGGATAAGCCCGTCAGCCGCGAGCGCGTCGGCGTGATCGCCGCAGAGGATTTCAAATTCCGGCTCGCAGTCGGAAACAGGGACGCATACATCCTGTCTGAACCGATCGGGATGTTGTAATAGAGGAAACGGAGGAACTTTCTATGGGAATTTTTGGCAGCAAGAAAAAGGCAAAGGTTGAGCAGGAGGCGGTCGCGCCGCAGGAGCTCACGCCGAAGCAGATGATCGCGGCCGAGCAGGTGAAAATGGCAGGTGCCCGCACCGCACTGGATCAGCTCGTCGAGGAGCTGGGCGCATTGCAGCAGCCGGCATTCGAGGCGCAGATGATGAAGGCCGCGCAGCAGAATGAGGAAACCTTCGACTTCAATATGCAGATTCTGGACCGCGTGCGGGAAACGACTCCCTCGGAGGCATATGTCACCGAGAACCGCCTCGCGCTTGAGGACGGGCTCTATATCCTTCCGCCGGAGCTTCAGGGATACCGCACGATGATCAGAGCGGTCACCGGCGCTTATACGGTCAATATGTCCGCGGCAGAGGCGTGTGCCGTCGGCGCGGATGAGATCGACCCGCTGATTCTGCCCTTTGTGCGCAAGCTGAAGGAGGCGCTGAATGACGGCCAGAAGCTCAAGGCGGATGTCTGCTATGAGGTTCTGAAATATGCCGTTCTGGTTGTTCATAAGCGCCCGATCGAGGGCAAGAGCGAGGATACCGCAAGAAAGATCATTGAGCTGAGAAAGGATACGGTCGAAAATGTATTCTGGCCTGCAATCCGTGCCGCTGACCAGATCTATGCCGGCGTTTCCTCACTGAGCGTTGCCGAAAAGGCCTATGAAAAGCGCCGCCATGAATTTGAAGAACACCGGGACAGACTGAATGCAATCCCGGAGAAATATCAGCAGCAGTTTGATGTGATCGGCTTTGCCGGCGCAGAAAAGCTTCCGTCTAATCACCCGCTGAGAAAGTTCATCGGCATTGAGATAGATGCACGCCGGGCGATCGCAAAGGTCGAGCTCCAGCAGCTCTATATCGAGCGCCTGACCGAAATGATCACCCGTCTGCGCAGCGAGCTGGAAACCTTCCGTCAGGATGCAGAGATGCGCTATGCGACCGAGCAGGGCATGGATTACAGCGAGGAGGAAAACCAGCAGGCACTCCGCCGCATTACCGAGCGTGCGGTTAATGAGATCAACGCGATGTTCCGCGCAGAGAATGAATCCTACAAGATGACGCAGCGGCTCGACAGCCTTGTGCATGCGGCGGCAGCTAATCAGGAATGGCTGGATAATGCGGAGAATGCCCGCGAAAGAAGAAAGCTGTTTGAGGAAGCGGACAAGGCGTTTGCAGATTTCAACAAGATGTATACCGAGCAGAGAAACAAGCCGCCGAAGCAGGAAAACGAGCCGCAGATCAATGAGCAGCCGGAAGAAGAAAATCACATTCTGGCTGATATGGGCTGACCCACTGAAAGGAGAACTTGAATTATGTTTGATGAATGGCGCATGAAGCGGGAAACCAAAAAAATGCAGAAAAATGCCGACAAAGAGGACAGGCGGCTCGATTCCCTGGAGGATCTCAACAATGCCCGCATGGAGAACGCAACCAGAACCCGCGCCCAGAAGGAGCGCGCCTCCAATGTGGAATGGGTCGATCAGCAGCTCCGGCGGAATCAGCTCCTTGAGCAGATCGACAAGGCAAAGGGCGAAATGTGGGTCATCCGCGACCAGCTCACGGATATCATCTATACCGCCCAGAAGGAAATCGCTTACCGGCAGACCGAGCCGGCAACCCCGGGCAGAGATGCCAAGCTGAGAAAGCTCGAAACGAAGTGGAAAAATGCGTATTATGCGCTGGCTCTGGTCGAGCAGACGCTGGAGCGCCTCTCGGAGATTCCGGAGGAGCATGAGTGGCAGCAGATCATCCGGAACCTGACAAAGGGCTACAAGACCGTCAACGCGATCTCGACGGGCTCGGACTGGATGACGCGCATCTCCCTCTGGTATCAGAAGACCAAGTTCGGCATCAAGAGCGATGTCTCCGCGATCAACAATGAGCGGTACTTCCTGACCCCGATCGACAAGCTGATCGAGGAGGAGAATCTCCCGAAAACCCCCGCGGATATGCTCATTACCGCGAGCAGCAGCGATATGAAGGGGCTGACGAAGGAGCAGATCCGGGATGCGGCAAAGAACGGCGCGTTCCTTGCCATGCAGCCCGAGGAGGTCATCGCCGCAACCGAAAACGCCGAGAAAATGATGGCAGAGCAGGGCCAGACCGCCCCTGTCTCGATCAGCAATGTCGGCATGGGCGGAACCGTTCTGGATAACGCAGATGCGGAAGCCTGCCTGGAATACATCAAGAATCACTGAATGAAACGGAGGCACAGAGTCGCATGGAAAGCAAATTCACAACGAATTTCCTGAAAAAGGAAACGATGAGCGCGAATTATCAGGCACAGGCAAGAGCCTGCCGGCAGCAGAACAACAATGCCGCGAGCGAGCAGGAATGCCGCTTCCTGCAAATGGCAGCAGATCTGGAATTTGAAATGGCACAGATCTCGATCGGTGCCGAGCAGGCGCGCCATACCAGAGAGAAGAACCGTCTGGATTACGAGATCATGAAGATCCGGCAGGAGCTGAACCCCGGCTCTGTCAAGAAGACCGCCGGCGATAAGGAGGGCGGCAAGGCGCCGGCTCCGGGCGCCGACGGCGAAAAGACGAAGGATGAGGAAGCCCTCGACCGCACCGTCCGGACATGGTTCAAGGAAGCGCCGCGGCATTCCTTTGAGGATGTTTCCGGTATGGTCGAGCTGAAAAAGAAGCTCCAGGGCTGCATCACCGATGCGAAATCCGAGGAGCTGATGGATTATCTCCAGATTCCGCACCTCAATTCCTATTTCTTCGTCGGCCCTCCCGGCTGCGGCAAGACCTATATCATCGAGGCGTTCGCGCATGAGCTGATGGAGCAGGATTACAAGTATCTGTCCCTGCAGGGCTCCGATATCATCAGCCGCTATGTCGGCGACGCGGAAAAGATCGTCACCCGCCTGTTTGAGGAGGCGGAGAAGAACGCGCCCTGCATCGTGTTCATCGACGAGATCGACAGCGTGTGCAAGAACCGTTCTCTGCCGAATCTGCCGGAATATGCGGCCAATATCACAACCTCGTTCCTGACCGGCTTCAACCGGATTCACAGCTCCGATTCCAAGGTCATCTTCATCGGCGCGACCAACTATCCGCAGCGCGTGGATTCCGCTATGCTCGACCGTGTCGAGGTCATCGAGGTTCCGCTGCCGGATACCGGCGCAAGAGAGGCAGCGCTCCGCAAGCGCTTCGAGGATATCCTGACCGTCGAAAGGGGACTGAGCTTTGCTGAGATGGCATCGGTCACCGAGGGCTACAATTACCGTGACTTCGAGCGCCTGACCACGCGCATCAAGCGCGATGCGTTCAAGGATGTGCTGGAGCAGTACGATAACCAGTTTGCCGCGATCGGCGCGCTCCGCAACGGCAGCTACATGCTGACCCGGAAGAAGTGGGAGGATGCGGTCTCGAAATTCAAGCCCTCGCCGAAGAAGGATATTCTGGATGCAATCGCAGACTGGAAGCGCCGGAATCTGGATGAGGACGACGATCTGTTCTATGCAGATGATGACGAGGACACCGAGCCGCGCCAGATTCAGGATTAACCCGCTATGGCAGAAAAATTCACATTTGATCCGGAGGGCTGCTATGTCAAGCCCTCCGCTCTGCCCCTGCCGGACTGGGCACTGGACAGGCTGATCGGCAGATCGGAGCACGCCCGCATCCTGATGGGTGCGCTGCCGTTTTTCGATGATGAGGGCATCTCGTGGCAGTTTATGCTGGCGGGCATGTATCCCCCCGGCGTCCGGCCGAGCCGCGCCTTCCTGTTCACCGGCCCAGAGGGCTGCGGCAAGCGCGCCCTGAATCTCGCCTTTCTCGACCGGCTCTATGAGGATTATCAGAAGCAGGAGGCCGAGCTGCGGTATTATGAATTTCCGCTGCATATCATCAAGGGCACAACGAAATCGGAGTCGCTTCAGCGGCTCGATGCGGTCATGTCTGCGATCCAAACCATGTGCCTGAAGCCGGAGTATGAGGAAATCTGCCTGTACCTGTCCTTCGGCGATCTCAGACCCATCCTGAAAAAGAGGCAGCTCGCCGAGCGCTTTGCATACTGGATCCGCCGCCTGCCCTCCGATGAAACGCATATGTCGGTCACGACGGGCTGGTGTCACCGTGAGCCCGCCGCCCTGCCCGAGTGCATCCAGCGCGGCTTTCATGTGCTGTATTTGTCGCTCCCGACAAAGGAGGACCGCAGCAGCTTTTTCACGCTGATGATGAAGCCGTATCCGAAGCTGGCGTTTGAGATGCAGCCGGATGATCTTGCGGAAAAGACTGAGGGCTTCACCTTCCGGATGCTGAACGAAGCGAGCGAGATGTTCTATGCGTGGATCATGACCGGTTTGCAGGAGGCACAGCTCCAGCCCGGCGATTACATCAGCGGGCTCGCGCAGGATGTTTTTGTGATTCCGGAGCAGGTCTGTGAGATGATTCTGGAGAATATCCGCAGCAAGCAGATGATAAGAAAGCAGAAGGGGCAGTTCGCGCCGGCGGCGATGGCGATGCCGGTGCAGATGCCGGTACAGACCGCGATTCCGGCGGCCGGGGAGGTGTCTGTGCAGCAGCAGGCAGCCGCGCCGCCCGCCCCGCAGCAGAATGACAGCGGAGACGGAGACGGGCGAAAGGGCATTGCCGAGAAGCTGAATACGCATACGGATCTGATCAATTTTGCGGATTCGATGCGGCCGATCGCTATTTTGCAGGTGATTACCTCGGAGAATAATGCTGACCCGGAGGCACCGCCGATTGATGAGGAGGAGAATGAGCCGGAAGCGGAAGCTCCCGAGCGGATTCCCGCGTCGCAGTCCTGAAAGGAAAATGCTTTTATTACAAAATGAAAAGGAAGCCCCGGAGCGGTTATGCCCCGGGGCTTCCGTGTATTCCGTGTAAGGGAATCAGCCGAGCTCTGCAAAATACTTGATCGTGCGAACCATCTGGCTGGTGTAGGAGTTCTCGTTGTCATACCACGAAACAACCTGAACCTCATACAGATCGTCAGCGATCTTTGCGACCATCGTCTGGGTTGCATCGAACAGAGAACCGTAGGTCATGCCGATGACATCAGAGGAAACGATCGGATCCTCGTTGTAGCCGAAGGATGCAGAAGCAGCAGCCTTCATTGCAGCATTGATGCCTTCCTTCGTCACATCAGCACCCTTGACAACAGCGGTCAGGATGGTGGTGGAGCCGGTCGGAACCGGAACGCGCTGTGCAGAGCCGATCAGCTTGCCGTTCAGCTCCGGAATAACCAGACCGATTGCCTTTGCAGCGCCGGTGGAGTTCGGAACGATGTTGGCAGCGCCTGCGCGTGCGCGGCGGAGGTCACCCTTGCGGTGCGGGCCGTCGAGGATCATCTGGTCGCCGGTGTAAGCGTGAATGGTGCTCATGATACCGGACTGGATCGGAGCATAGTCATTCAGCGTCTTTGCCATCGGAGCGAGGCAGTTGGTGGTGCAGGAAGCTGCGGAGATGATGGTGTCATCCTTGGTCAGGGTGTTCTCGTTGACGGAGAACACGATGGTCGGGAGATCGTTGCCTGCCGGAGCAGAGATGACGACCTTCTTCGCGCCTGCGTCAATGTGAGCCTGAGACTTTTCCTTGGAGCAGTAGAAGCCGGTGCACTCGAGCACAACATCAATGCCGAGCTCGCCCCACGGCAGATCCTTTGCATCCTTTTCTGCATAGATCTTGAGGGTCTTGCCGTCCACGGTGATCGTGCCGGCCTCGTCGTCAGCAGAGACAGTGTGCTTGTTCTCGCCGATCACGCCGCAGTAGCCCTTCTGTGCAGTATCATACTTCAGAAGATGTGCAAGCATCGAAGGCTTGGTCAGATCGTTGATCGCGACGACCTCATAGCCCTCAGCGCCGAACATCTGGCGGAATGCCAGACGACCGATGCGGCCGAAACCATTGATAGCAACTTTAACAGACATTGGAATTACCTCCTAAAATTTGATACTTCTATTTTACACCATTTTGAGCGAAATTGCAAGCACTTTGACAAAAAAATCACGTTCCCGGAATCAAAGATATGCTTTTTGTTCGGTTTGCACAAGGGAATATCCGGAAAATTGTGTATCTTTCCGAATTCTTGAAAAAAGCTCGAATTCATCGCTGCTTTCGTGTATAATGTATCTATACTGTCGCCCCCCGCACGGGGCAATCCCCCTAAAAAAGGAGAGATTACGGATGGATTTATCAGTTCAGCAGGCGCTTCAGCTCCTCTACGGCAGCTCAGAGGTGCCGGTATGCGCGGTGGACCGCAGACTGGACCTTATCTGGGCATCGGACAGCCGCTGCCGCACGCTGCTGAGCTGGCTTCGCAAGGAGCTTCCCGCCTCTGTCTCCTCCCCCGGCGTGATCCTTCCGCCGGACGGCACCGTGCTGTTCGATATCCGTGAGGATCAGCCGGCGGCCTGTCAGATTCAGCGCCTTACGGTTTCGGGAGAGGAGCTCTTTCTGCTGCGGTTTCCGGAGCATTCCGAGCGCCGGGAGCTCACGCCGCAGGAGTCGCGCGCGATGCTGCGTTCGCATACCGACATCTGCCGGAGCGCCGTCGCCTCTGTGATGCAGACCCTGTATTTTGCCGAAAACGATTTGCGAAACGGCCGCGCGCCCGATCTGCGGGAGGTCATTTACGATGCGGAGGAGCCCTGCTATACGATCATGGATTCCTGCCAGCACTGCGAGGAGCTGCTCTGGTATACCTACCATTCGCAGGATGAGGTGCAGGAGATTCAGGACCTCACGATCACGCTGCGGCAGTTTGCCGAGAAGCTCACGAGGTTGACCGGCAGCAGCCTGAAGCTGACGGATTGCAGGATCGAGCGCGGCCTTTATGTGAAAATTGACCCGGAGCGGTTTGCATATGTTCTCATTCTGATGTTTCTCTCGACACACGGCGGTGTGCCGGAGCGCAATGAAATGACGCTTCAGGCGGAGGAGCGGGACGGCCGCGTCCGCATCCGCATGGCGTTTTCCAAAGGAAGAAAGCGGAAATCCCTGTTTCATCTGCCGCTTTCGCGCGATATCTCGCTCGCAAACAGCGCCTCCCTGCTGGAGCGGTTCTGCCGGATCTTCAGCGCAGAGATCATCCGCGGGGACGACCCTGAAAAGCCGGAGTGTACGCTGATTCTGCCCGAGGCTGCGCCGGATTACGGCTTCCTGCCGCTCTCCTCGCTTCAGAATCCCTACGATGAGGGCAGCTTCGGCCTGCTGCATGTCATGCTCTCGGAGATCATCCATCCCGCCGATTTCCCGCATGTTTTCTGAATCCGCCCCGCCGATGTTCGGTATTCGGCAGAATGCACGAATGCGGCGCGTCTGTTTTGGTTGCTTTTCCCCTTAACAAATTGTTCATTTTCTATTGACATTTTCTTCAGGATATGCTATACTGTATGTGAAGAAGTCACGGCTTTTCGCCGGAGCGAAGCGCCGTGTTTGATATCCGGTACCTTTCAGAAAAGGGGGAGCTGAACAATGAGCCTGAAAAAAGTGAAGCAGAAGGTCCATCAGGGCTTTACGCTTCTGGAAATGATCGTAGTCGTTGCAATTATCGGCATCCTGCTGCTGGTCGCAGTTCCGGCAGTCACCGGCTACTACACCAACAGCCGCCTCAACAGTGCAAACAGCGACGCAAAGGTGGTCTTCAATTCCTTGCAGACCATTATGCAGGAATATGAGTTCGCCGAGCGCTCGGCCGATGAGTCGTTCTTCTACGGCTCCTCAAAGACCGGTACGCTGCTGCTGATGGGCGATCAGGGTCTCATCAAGAAGGCCTATGTCGGTTCGGCAACATCGAATTTCGCGAGCGATGCAGAGATCGGTGCGGGCTCGAATCCCGCTTCTGCGACGATCGGCGGCAGACTGATCCGTCTCTATCCCGATTATAAGACAACCGCATGGTGTGCGTACATTGAGAATTACAGGGTATACGGTGTGGTTGCGGCATCAGCGAGCGACAGCCATTATATCGGCGGATATCCGCTCAAGGCGCAGTTCAAGGATGATGCGGATGTCACCGGCTCTACCACGATTGCCAATGTTGACGTTTCGATCATGCAGGGGTACAAGGCGAGAGCATGGTCCTGATTCAAAATGCGAAAAGCGTCCGGATTTCCGGGCGCTTTTTTTATGCCGCAAGCCTTCTGTGCTGATACAGAAGGCGCTGCTGTGTGCGGGCAATGAGAACGGGGGCGGGGAGTGCAGTCCTCGCCCCCGCAAGTCTGTGCGCGAGCTTCCGGGTCAGATATATGCCCCGGAAATGTAAATCTGCCGGAAGGTCTCGAACTTCAGCCAGCGCCCGAACAGTTCCGGCAGGGTGTGCGCATCGGATGCCGCATATTCCGCCGCGAACTCCCGCAGCTCGGCGTCCGTTTTCGCCTGGATTGCAAACCCTCTGCCGTTCACGACCGGAACCGTCCCGTCATAGTGATAGTCCGTCAGGCGCTGCAATGCGGTGATTTTCCTGCCGCGCACCGTCACGGCAATGCTGTCGCGCAGCACGATGATATCGAAATCCGCCGGATAATGATAGCTCCTGCCCTCCGTCGGAATCTCATCCCCGACATGATACACGCTGTTGATCGTCTGCGCATTGAACACATGATAGCTGTTCACATCGTAATAAAACTCCTCGAACAGATCGCCGCGTGCGCGCAGGATGCCGTCCGTGAACGCAGCCTTTTCGGCATCGGAGCCGGTCTTGTCGCGCACCTCCTCCGCAACGCCGCATGCCGCC
Organism: Oscillospiraceae bacterium; assembly: GCA_017460835.1. GTDB lineage: Bacteria > Bacillota > Clostridia > Oscillospirales > Ruminococcaceae > Firm-04. Next base: position 18,862 of record JAFUAD010000006.1, on the reverse strand, counting down.
GTCATATTGCTGACGCGGTCTATGAGAATCAGCTCGCCGAGGGCTTTGTGCAGGCGGAAGCGGTCCGCGGGGATGCCCTCGCTGAGCCGGAGCACACACTGCGCAATGCTGTTTTTGCCGAGTGTCTCTGCGGGGATATGCGCCCCGGTGTTGATATCCACTGCAAACCGGATCTCGGTCACGACGGCCGGGATCGTTTTTGTGCCGAGCTTTAAGAGGTAATCGCTGCCCGCCGTCAGCGGCTTGTCGTCCATCCAGAGCAGCGTGACCTCCAGTGTCTGATAGGCCGCGAGCGCCGGGTCCTTCGTCATGACACAGCCGCGGGAAATATCAATTTCGCGGTCAAGCGTCAGCGTGACGGGCTGGCCGGCGAATGCGCGCTCTGCGGGCTTGTCGGTTATGAGAATCGACTGCACCGCTGCGGTCTCGTCGCCGGGCAGAATCCGGACGGTATCCCCGACGGCAATGCTGCCCGCCTCGATCTGCCCCTGAAAGCCGCGGAAGGTGCGGTCCGGGCGGCAGACGCGCTGCACCGGCATATAAAACTGCTCGCTGCTGTCCGCGCTGACATCGACCGTCTCGAGATAGGAGAGCAGCGGCTCTCCGCTGTACCACGGCATATTCTCCGAGCGCAGGGTCACATTGTCGCCTGCGGTTGCCGAGAGCGGGATGACCGTGTAGCTGCCGAGCTGAAGCTCCGCGGCAAGGGAACGAATCTCCGCCTCGATCTCGCGGAACCGCGCCTCGCCGTATCCGACGAGATCCATTTTATTGACGGCAAATACATAGTGCTGAATGCCCATGAGCGAGCAGATCCGCGCATGGCGGCGGGTCTGCGTCAGGATGCCCTGCGAGGCATCGACGAGAATGACGGCAAGCTCCGCAAAGGACGCGCCGACTGCCATATTCCGCGTATATTCCTCATGGCCCGGCGTGTCCGCGACAATAAAGCTGCGGCGCTCCGTCGTGAAATAGCGGTAGGCCACATCAATGGTGATGCCCTGCTCGCGCTCTGCCATGAGCCCGTCGAGCAGCAGGGAATAGTCGATGCCGCCCGCATTGCTGCCGACCTTGCTGTCGAGCAGCAGCGCCTTCTCCTGATCGGCGTAGAGCAGCTTTGCGTCATAGAGAATATGCCCGATCAGCGTGGATTTTCCGTCATCCACACTGCCGCAGGTGATGAATTTCAACAGTCCGTTCATCAGAAATAGCCCTCCCTTTTTCTGCGTTCCATGCTGCCTGCTGCTTCATTGTCAATCACGCGGGAGGTGCGCTCTGATTCGACGCTGCTGAGGGTCTCCGCGATGATCTCATCAAGAGTATGTGCATTGGATTCGACGCCGCCGGTCAGCGGGTAGCAGCCGAGCGTCCGGAAGCGCACCGACTTGATCTGCGGCACCTCACCCTCCCGCAGCGGGAAGCGGTCGTCATCGACCATGATGAGATTGCCGTCGCGCTCGACAACCGGGCGCTCCGCCGCAAAATACAGCGGCACAATGTCGATGCCCTCGCGCTGAATGTACTGCCAGATATCCTTCTCTGTCCAGTTTGAGATCGGGAACACGCGGATGCTTTCGCCCTTGTTGATCTTCGTATTATAGAGCTTCCACATCTCCGGACGCTGGTTTTTCGGGTCCCATGCGTGCGATGCGCTTCGGAAGGAGAAGATGCGCTCCTTTGCGCGGGATTTCTCCTCATCGCGCCGCCCGCCGCCGAATGCCGCCGTAAAGCCGTATTTGGTCAGCGCCTGCTTGAGCGCCTGCGTTTTCATGATATCCGTATACGCCGCGCCGTGGTCAAAGGGATTGATCCCCTGCGAAACGCCGTCCTGATTGATGTATTCGAGCATTTCGATGCCGAGCTTCTGCGCGGTTTTGTCGCGGAATTCGATCATTTCGCGGAATTTCCATGTCGTATTGACATGCAGAAACGGAAAGGGCGGCTTTTCGGGGTAAAACGCCTTCATCGCGAGATGCAGCATCACGGAGCTGTCCTTGCCGATCGAATAGAGCATGACCGGTTTTTCGCACTCCGCCGCGACCTCGCGGATGATATAAATTGCCTCTGCTTCCAGCTCATCCAGATGTGAAGCCATATTGTCCTCCTAATAACGGTTGGATTCCTTTTGATTGACCGGGATATCCCTGCGCGTGCCGTCCGGCAGGTCGATGATCCAGTGCAGGATATTGCCCTGCTGCTCCGTATGCAGCTCGCTGCCGCGCCCGCCGATATCTGCGCCGAGATAAAACCGGATCGCATGCACCGGACATTCCTTCAGGCAGGAGGTGCAGCCCCAGCAGTCCCGCACATCGCGCAGCCGGGCTTTTCCGTCTGCGCCGCGCAGAATGAGCGACCCCGGGCAGATCTCCGTGCAGCGGCCGCAGCCGATGCAGGCAGCCGCATCAATCCGGATGCTCATTGCATTCACCGCCTCTCGCGCGCAGATCGCGCAGAATGATCCTGAATTCGCCGCCTTCCAGCCGCGAATTGACAAAGCAGCGGAAATCCCGGTCATCGCGCAGGGGGAAGTCCGTGCGCTCGGCAAAGCAGTGCCAGCGCGTTTCCTTCCGCGCATTCAGGTGCGCGATCACACAGCGGCAGACCGTCAGCCGTTCGCGCAGCTCATAAATCTGCATCAGCGCATAAAAATCCGCTGCATGAAGCCGCTCTGTACGCTGCTCCAGCAGCCGGATCTCCGCATCGGCCTTCGCAAGCTGTGCCGCGCTGTACTGATAGTGTGTGCCGATTCCGCCCGCGCAGGTGTCCATCACCTGCTGCATAGCGGCCTCAAGCGTCTCTGCGGTATCGGGATTCTCCGGCTCGGCCGGTGCAAGATACCGCTCGATCTCCTGCCGGTGTGCGTCGAGATCATCCGGGTCGAGCGCGGCTGCGGGGGCTGTATCCAGATAGCGGGAAATCGACTCCGCTGCGATCTCGCCCTCTGCCAGTGCGCCGGTGACATATTTCTGCGGGGCGCCGCCTGCGACATCGCCTGCGGCATAGAGCCCGCCGATCGTCGTGGCGCGGGAGGCATCCACCCAGAAGCCGCTTGCGGTGTGCCCGCCGACGATATACGGCTCGGTTCCCTCGATTTCCACATTCTGCTGCGAGGGCAGCTTGCCCTGCTCGATCCAGCGGAGCGTCTGCGAGGGTGCCATGTTCAGGTATGCCTTGATGAGCGCATCGTCCTGCTCCGGCGAGATGCCCTCTGTCCGGAGATAGCACGGCCCGCGCCCCTCGAGGTTCTCGCGGACGGTGCCGTACACGCGCTCGGAGGTCGTCAGCCCGTATTTCTGCTCATAGACCTCGCCCGCCGCATTGATCTGCCTTGCGCCGACGCCCTGCGCCAGCGTGCCGGTCGGGGCGATCGTATCCTTGCAGCGCAGCGCGATGAACCGCATTTCCATTGTCGTCATCTCGGCGCCGTGCCGGATGCCCATTGCATATCCCGCGCCGGTATTGAACGGCGGATACCACATCTTGTGCCGCGAAAAGCCGGGGTTGTTCGGGCGGTACAGTCCCGCCGCGCCGCCTGTCGCGATCAGCACCGCCGGCGCCTCGATGCAGTAAAACGTGTCGTCGCGGATGCCGATGCCGTAAGCGCCCTGCACGCGGTTCCCGCTGACTGCGAGGTCGGTGATGTTCACATGATTCCGCACGGTGATATTGTCATACCGGCTGACCGCCTCCGCGAGCAGCGGCTTGATGTTCTCGCCGTTGATCTTGATATTGCGCCAGCCGCGTGAGACATAGTTCCCGTCCGCATCCTTCAGGATGACGAGCCCCAGCTCCTCAAGCCTTGCCGTCACGGAATTGAACCGCTCCGCGAGGGACAGCAGCAGGTCGTCCCGGGCAATGCCGGCGGCGTCCTGCTTGCAGTAATCCGCATAATCCTGCGGTGTTTTGCCCTTTGTGATGTAGGCGTTTAAGGCATTGACGCCCGCCGCGAGGCAGCCGCTGCGCTTGATATGCGCCTTTTCGCAGATCAGAATGCGCCTGCCGGTCTGTGCCGCGGTGATCGCCGCCCAGCAGCCTGCCGTGCCGCCGCCGATAATGAGCAGATCGGTGCGGATGAATTCTGTTTTCATGGGGTTTCCTCTGTGTGATTCAGAATGACGAGCTGCTCCTTCTCCGCCTGCATATTCTCGACATGAAACGAATTGAGCACCGGCTCTGCATCCATCAGCGAGAGAATGAGGTAGCTTGCGGAGCTGTCAAAGGCAAGGCGTTTGTCCTCCTCAGAGGGACGCGAGGGCGACACCGGATGCGAGTGCCAGTTTCCGAGCGGCACCCAGCCGTGTGCGCGCATGTCCTTGACCGCGGCGAGCTGCTCCTTCGGGTCGAGCGTGAAATGCTCCTCCGCATGATCGGTATTCGTCAGGAGATAGACGAATTCGATGTGCTTATCCGCGCCGTCCTTTGTCCCGCCGATCAGCCCGCAGGCCTCGACGGGCGCTTCTGCGCGGGCGTGCGCGAGCATCTTCTCATAATCCGCAGCATGCAGCGTAATCATAGCCCGACTCCTTCGCAGACAGTCTGCTCATAGTCGATCAGCTTTGTGATCGTCGGGTGCGTGCCGCAGACCGGGCAGGTGCTCGTGTCGCGCGGAAGCTGAATTTTGTGGAAGGTCATGCTCAGCGCATCATAGGTCAGCAGCGAGCCGGTCAGGAGCTTGCCCTGCCCGATGATATACTTGACCGCCTCCATCGCCTGAAGGCTGCCGATCACGCCGCCCATCGCGCCGATGACGCCCGCCTGCTTGCAGGTCGGGACGGCGTCCTTCGGGGGCGGGTCGCGGAATACGCAGCGATAGCAGGGACCCTCGCCCGGCACATAGGTCATGAGCTGCCCCTTGAACCGGATGATGCCCGCATGGGAAAACGGCTTTTTCGCCATGACGCAGGCGTCGTTGATGAGGAATTTTGCGGGGAAATTGTCCGTGCCGTCGAGGATGAAATCATAATCCTTGATGATATCGAGGATATTGTCGCTCGTCAGGAATTTATGATAGGTGATGACCTTGACGTCGGGGTTGATCGCCTCCATGCTCTCCTTTGCGGACTGCACCTTCGGCTTGCCGATATCGGCGGTCGAGTGAATGACCTGCCGCTGCAAATTGGAGAGATCCACCTCATCCGCATCCGCAATGCCGATCGTGCCGACGCCGGCTGCCGCGAGATAGAGCGCCGCCGGAGCGCCGAGGCCCCCTGCGCCGATAATCAGAACCTTCGCATTCAGGAGCTTTTTCTGCCCCTTTGCGCCGACCTCCTTCAGGATGATATGCCGCGAGTAGCGCTCGATCTGTTCATTTGTCAGAGCCATTGCTGCCGCCTCCCATGAAATACAGGAATTCGATGCTGTCGCCCTCGTGAATGACCGTCTCCGCAAATTTCCCGCTCTCGACAAATTCGTCATTCACGGTCACGGTGACATACTGCGGGGTCTCGACCTTTTCATCCTCAATGAGCTGCGCGACGGTGATGCCGTCCGCAACCTGCTTTTCCGTGCCTGCAACTGTGATCTTCATGATAATGCTCCTCTCTTACTCCTCGTTTTTCTGCACAAGCAGCGTGTATGTGCCGTCCTCGTTCGCATCGAGGCGGAGCACCTTATGCCCCTCCTCCTTCATGCTGCGCGGCACATTCTGTACCGGCTCGCCGTCGTTCATGCGGACAGCCAGCACTTCGCCGATCTCAAGCTCCTCCAGCGCAACCTTCGCCTTGACGAAGGTGACCGGGCAGACCACATCCGTGATATCCACGGTGTCTGCAATCTGAATCTCAGCCATTTTCATATACCTCCCTGATTTCCTTCTCAAATACATCCCTGCCGACGCGGTCCAGCGTAAACTTGAACCGTTCGCCGGGATTTGCATTGCGCGCGAAGAATTCGATCGCCGCGTCGCAAATCTTCATCAGCAGGTCGTGATCGCTGATAAACGGAATGACCGGCTCGCCCTTTGCGATGTGGTTGCCGAACACGCCGCCGAAGCTGACGATGTACCCGCTGACCGTGTCCCATGCGTCGGTCGGACATGCCTTGCTGCATCTGCCGCAGAAGTTGCACTTTTCCGGATCGACTGTGATTTTGCCGTCCTCCAGCGTGATCGCCTCCGTTCGACATGCCTTGACGCAGACGCCGCAGCCGATGCAGTCGCTCTCGCGCCATGTCACCTGAAGCCCGCCCTTGATGCCGAGGTCATTTTCCTCCGCCTTCAGGCAGTTGTTCTGACATCCCGTGATGCCGAACTTGAATTTATGCGGCAGCTCCCGCGCAAAGTACCGGTCGTCGAGCTCCTTTGCGAGCTCGTAGGTGTTGATACATCCGCTGGGACAGATCGCATTGCCCTGACATGCGGTGATCGTGCGGACACGCGGGCCGCAGACGCCCGGCTCGACCTTGCCCTCTGCGAGCGCGGCCTTTACGGCGTCGATCTCCTCCAGCTTGATGAACGGGATCTCAATGCTCTGCCGGGAGGTCAGATGCACATGCCCGTCGCCGAATTTTTCCGCGACCTCCGCGATCTTCGCGAGCTGCTCTGCCGTGACGTTTCCGCCGACGACCCGCAGCCGCAGCGAAAAGTTGTTCTTCTGCTTCTGCCGCATGAATCCGCCCTTTTTGAGCGCTGCATAATCCACTGCCATATTCTCCACACTCCTTTTTTATAGCTGTGCGATCGCCTGTGCAAAGTCGGCGATCAGGTCCTCGATATCCTCAATGCCCGTGCTGATCCGGATGGTATCCGGATACACACCGGCCGTGATCTGCTGCTCAGGCGTGCTGTGCGCATAGATCGTGCTGGCGGGATGAATGACCAGCGTGCGCACATCGCCGATATTGGTCGCATTGAGTGCATACTGCAAATGATTGATGAGCCGGAATGCACGCTCCTTGCTGCCGGTGCGCAGCGTCAGAATCGCGCCGCCCCGCCCGCCGAACTGCGACTGCACCAGCGCATAGTCCGGATGCTGCGGCAGCGCCGGGTAATTGACCGTCATGCCGTCCACCGTTTGCAGATATTCCGCGAGCCGCTTGGCATTCTCGCAGATGCGCTCCATGCGCAGGCCGAGCGTTTCCAGCCCGACGAGATTGAGAAAGGCGTTGAACGGCGCGAGGCATCCGCCGGTATTGCGCCAGATGCCGTTGCGCAGCTTTGCGAGATACGCCGCCTTCCCGAATTTTTTGTATTCCGAAAAGCCCGCATAGCGCGAACAGTCCCATTCAAAGCGGCCGCTGTCGATGATGATGCCGCTGATCGCATTGCCGCCGCCGTTGATGTATTTGGATGTGGAATGGATGACGATATCCGCGCCCCATTCCAGCGGGTGAATCAGAAACGGCGTCGCGGTCGTGCTGTCGATGATAAGCGGGATTCCGCGGCTGCGGCAGAGCGCCGAAACCGCCTTCAGATCGACGATATTCAGCTTCGGGTTGCCGATCAGCTCGGTGAATACCGCGCGCGTTTTGTCCGTAATCAGCGCAGAAACGCGCTCCGCCGTGATCGTATCCGCAAAGCGCGCCGTGATGCCGAGCTGCCGCAGATCTCCGAACAGATCAATCGTTCCGCCGAACAGCCCCGCGCCCGCGATCACCTCGTCACCGGACTGCAAAATATTGAGCAGCGCCATTGTCACCGCCGCCATGCCCGAGGAACAGGCAATTGCGCCGATGCCGCCCTCGAGCGCCGCAATGCGCTTTTCAAAGGCATCGACGGTCGGATTCCCGATGCGGGTATATGCAAAGCCCGGCGCCTGATTATGAAACACACGCTCCAGCTTTTCCGCCGATTCCTGTGCAAATGCGCTGACCTGATAGACCGGGGGCAGGGTTGCGCCGGTTGCGGGGTCACAGGGGGCGGCCTGGTGGAGCAATGCCGTGTTGAATTCCAAACGCTCACTTCCGTTTCCTGATAAAGAATTCCGGGTATCCCGCACAGAGCGGGCTCCGGGCGGTGTTTCCTTTATTATACTCCTCAATTCATACTATGTCAATATGCTAATAGGCAATTCCATATTTTATACATACTATCGCGGTAGGAGATGTAGGGATTTCGGTGGATTTGCCACTTGCAAAAAATGAGGCAATATGCTATAATAAGTATATCCATATGATTACTAGGAGAAAAGGAGGAGACTGCATGAAAATCTCTGCAAAGGTGGAATGCGGGATCATGGTTCTGGTGGATATCTGCGTCCACTCGGAGGGTGATTCGGTCACGGTCTCGAATATTGCCGCCCGGCAGAACCTCTCAGCGAAATATCTGGAGCAGATTCTGCCGCTGCTGAAGCACGCACATATCATCCGGAGCATCAAGGGCTCGCGCGGGGGATATTATCTTGCGCGGCCGGCGAAGGAGATCACGATGCAGCAGGTCATTGACGCGCTGGACAGCACGGTCCTGAGCGGTGCGGAGTTTGAGAGCATTTCGGAGACGCTGCTTTCGACGGCAATCTGTGAATGTATCTGGGACAGGATGTCGGAGGCGCTCTGTGAGATTGCGGGGAATCTGACGCTTGCGGATGTTGCGGCAGCCTACACAAGGCTTGTGGAGGAGAGCACGCCGCACCTGATGTACTATATATAATTTGATTGATCAGAAAAAAGAATCACGCCGCAGTATGCATGACAGACAGTCAGACATACTGCGGCGTTTTGTTTTCATGTTTATTGGTGGTTGGGTGTGTTTTGCTGTGCATTTTAGTCCTGTATTCTTCACCGTATTGTCCGAAATAACCCTCTGCTGGGCGCAGGGGCGCGAGTGCGAGGGGAAGAACCACAGGGAGAGGGAAGTCGTCACTCCGCTTTGCTCCGTTCCGGTCTCCCCTCTCCCTAAGGTTCTTCCCCTCGCGCTCCCTCTTTCCTTACCTACTCCTCTCTGTTCCAACACTTTAGGTTTCTGGAACTAGAGAGGGGTGAGTCAAGGAAGGAGAGTCTGAGAGGGAACCTTAAGAGAGGGGAGAGAATAAGCGAACGAAGTTCGCGCTCTCTCCCCTCTCTTAAGGTTCCCTCTCAGGTTTGCGCCCCTGCGACCGGCAGTGCCGGCCTCCATTTTGGCTTCGCGGGTTTCTTGTTGCATGCTCCCAATCTTATTCAGGACGCAGCACAGGAGTGTGCTGGCCGGCAGTGCCGGCTGCCGATTCGCTTCGCACCACAATGAGCGAAGGCAGGTTTCTTTTCTCAGCCGAATATGTGGGCACGCTTGGGCGTGCACGCGCGGGAACACGCCCAATTGTCAACAGGCGAGATTCAAACCAATATAGAACAATTCGCTCAGTCGTCGCTTTGCTGTATCGGAGGCGGGCACTCCCCGCCGACCGCGTCACTTTTTATTGCGGTAGTAGCCGGCTCTTGCCTCTGCGCGGCGCTTTCTGTCCTCATGATACCGGAATGCAAAGAACACGCACAGCCCAATATAAATCAGCGACAGCACAATCCCCAGAATCAGAATCTTCTTTACCTGACCCATCGTGAAAAATCCGGGGATCTTGTGCAGATTATACTGCCAAAACGACCGCTCGACCGTATAGGACGCAACAACGTCGATTTCAGCGAGCGTCTCGCCGGAGAGCTTCAGCGTCACCGTGCCGAGCTTCGTGCCGACATAAACCGGCGCATTCAGCTTGGTCGGCCAGTCGCCGATCGGCTTCACGCTGTTGATGTCCGTCGTATCGCACCAGATGCACGAATAGCCCGAAACCGGCCGCACCTTGACATAATCAATCTTGCCCTTCGCATCCACGACCTTGATCTCGCCGAGCTCGGTCATCTCGCTCAGGATATCCTGGAACGAAAGATGCAGGAATGCCCACTCCAGAATGTTCGAGGCATCCTCCAGATGATAAAAATGGTTCTCGCCCTCCGCATCGGTCAGCGGCGCATTCATGCAGATCAGCAGGTAATTGATGCCGTCTCTGGAGGCCTTGCAGGCGATGCTGCGGCCGCCGTCCTCAGAGTTGCCGGTCTTGATGCCGCGGACGCCGTTGCAGTAATAATCGCTGCTCGGCTCAACCATCAGATTGGAGTGCGTCCAGTTCCAGATATCGGATTTTTCGGCAGCAGCGGCGCCCGGCGGCGTGTAGCTGTTTGCGCAGGCAATGGTCTCGAAGCGCGGCAGCGTCATCGCATAGGAGAGCAGCTTCATCATATCGCGGGCGGTCGAGAGCTGACGCGGGCTGTAAAGCTGGCCGGCGGTGGTAAAGCGCGTATCCTCCATGCCGAGCTCCTCTGCCTTCGCGTTCATCATCGCGATAAAGCCGTCGAGGCTTCCGCCGATCTTCTCCGAGAGCATATAATCGGCCTCGCAGGAGGAGGTCAGCATCATCGCATAGAGCAGATCCTCGACCGTCAGCGTATCGCCCGGCAGAATACCGGCGCGCCGCAGCTCAGACTGATGCTCCTCATTATTCAGCGCAACGGACATTTCCTCTGTCGCCGTAACCGACACGCTGCTGATATCCGCGCAGTTTTCCAGCACGACCACAGCGGTCATGATCTGCGAAAGCGCAGCGGGATATTCCTTTCTGTCAGCGTTCTTCTCATAGACGATCTGTCCGACGTCGAGGTTCATCAGAATGGCGGCATCGCTCTGCACGGTGCTGTTCGGGGTAAAGAGCAGCGCATGTGCCTTCTGCGCCGGCAGATTGCAGAGCATCACGACCGCCGTGCATACGGCGAGCAATGCGGACAAGAGGCGTTTCTGCATGGGATTCATCTCCTAAATGTATTTCCGGGTTCTGCACCCCGATCTCCGGGTGCGCGTACACATTTATTATACCAGAAAACCGCGGAAAATGGAATACCTTTTTTGAAAAAAATAAGGAAACAAAAGGAAAAAGTCAGAATTTTGTCATAATCTGCCGCGGCGCGGTGCAGTGTTTCACCATTTTCCGCGCTGCTGCATATTCTGTATTACAAATGCAGCGACTTGCTGGATTTGGAATCAAGAGAGAAAAGAGTGATGAAGATGATGATTGATGCCAGCTTCGGCAGAGCAAACTGCTGCGGATATCCGCCGTATCCCTTCCCGCCGCAGCCGACACCGCCCCAGCCGTTTCCGCCGACGCCTGCGCCGCCGGTGCCGTTCCCGCCGGCTGAGCCGGACACCCTGAGCGTACAGCTCGCGACCGCGCAGACCGCCCTTGCGAACGGCGCTGCGATCCCGATGACCGGACTGCTCCGGCAGACCGGAAACGGGCTCAGCTATGACGCGGCGAGCCGTGCGGTTCTGGTGACGGAACCGGGCGTTTACGAGTTCAACTGGAATGTTCTGGTGCAGTCTGACGGCGCGGCAGCCGATGCGGTCATCGCGCTGCAATCGCTGGACGGCCAGACGGTTCTGGGCGTTTCCGGTGCAGCGGAGGTTCCGACGACCGGCGGCACGCAGATTTCCGGCAACGCGGTTGCATTCCTCCCTGCCGGCACCGCATGGGCGCTCGTGAATGTCTCCGGCGCCGCGGTCAACATTCCGGTCGCAGGCACCGCGCCGAATGTCTTTGCCGCATCCATGACCGTGACAGAGGCATAAGCGCACTCCTGCGGGCGAAAGCAAAAAACCGAGGGCATCTGCCCTCGGTTTTTGTTTGATTGGATTCAATCAGATTACTCGTCGATCTCGGTGACAACGCCGGAACCAACAGTTCTGCCGCCCTCGCGGATAGCGAAACGGAGGCCCTGCTCAATTGCGATCGGGGTGATCAGCTCGACAGAGATCTCGATGTTATCGCCGGGGTTGCACATCTGAACGCCTTCCGGCAGCGTGATGATACCGGTAACGTCAGTTGTACGGAAGTAGAACTGCGGACGGTAGTTGGTGAAGAACGGCTTATGACGACCGCCCTCTTCCTTCTTCAGAACGTAAACCTGACCCTTGAACTTGGTGTGCGGGTGAATGGAACCCGGCTTGCAGAGAACCTGTCCTCTTTCGATGTCCTTACGGGCAATACCGCGGAGCAGAGCGCCGATGTTGTCGCCGGCTTCTGCATAGTCCAGAGTCTTACGGAACATTTCCAGACCGGTCACGACAGTAGAGGTCTTCTCGTCCTTCAGGCCGACGATCTCAACAGTCTCACCGACCTTGATCTGGCCGCGCTCGACACGACCGGTAGCAACAGTGCCGCGGCCGGAGATGGTCATGGTATCCTCAACCGGCATCAGGAACGGCTGGTCAGCCTTTCTGTCCGGAGTCGGGATATAGGAATCGACAGCATCCATCAGCTCAAGGATCGGTGCATAGACCGGATCATTGATATCGGTGGACTTGGAGTCGAGTGCCTGGAAAGCGGAGCCCTTGATGATCGGAATGTCATCGCCGGGGAACTCGTAGGAGCTCAGGGTATCGCGGATATCCATCTCAACGAGGTCGATCAGCTCTTCGTCATCGACCAGGTCGGTCTTGTTCATGAACACGACGATTGCCGGCACGCCGACCTGACGCGCGAGCAGGATGTGCTCCTTGGTCTGAGCCATCGGGCCGTCGGAAGCAGCGACAACGAGGATTGCGCCGTCCATCTGTGCAGCACCGGTGATCATGTTCTTGATATAGTCAGCGTGACCGGGGCAGTCAACGTGAGCATAGTGACGCTTATCGGTCTCGTACTCAACGTGAGCAGTGTTGATTGTGATTCCGCGAGCGCGCTCCTCCGGAGCCTTGTCGATCATGGAATAGTCCTCAAACTTTGCCTGACCCTTCATTGCCAGCGTCTTGGTGATCGCAGCAGTCAGAGTGGTCTTGCCGTGGTCAACGTGGCCGATGGTACCAATGTTGACATGGGGTTTTGTACGTTCAAAATGTTCCTTTGCCATTGGAATCTCCTCCTAATAAAGAATTTGGAATAAATAAGGTTCGGTCATCATCTGGATACGACAAGGACCTGACACCTTATATTCTACCAGATTTGAGAGAAAAATGCAAGCCTTTTTAGAAAAAAATTCCAAAAAGACAGCAGATTTTTTTCATCCGGCAGCGGATATCCCCGTTCTGATGCTGCTCAGGGTGCAGTCGGGGAAGGAAATCTGCGAAAACGCGTTCGGAATCAGTCCTCGTCGCCGTGGCCGCGCTCGCTCTTGATCTTGTCCGCGATGCTCTTGGGGACTTCAGCGAAGCTGTGCGGCTCCATGGTATAGTTGCCGCGGCCCTGAGAGCGGGAACGCAGATCGCTTGCATAGCCGAACATATTGCTCAGCGGGACAAGCGCGTCGATCTGGCTGACGCCGTTGTGGACTTCCTGACCCTGGATCTGTCCGCGGCGGCCGTTGAGGTCACCGAAGACATCGCCCATATACTGCTCCGGCACAAAAACGGAGACTTTCATGAGCGGCTCGAGCAGAACCGGGTCTGCCTTGCGCATTGCGTTCTTGAAGGCCATAGAGCCGGCGATCTTGAACGCCATTTCCGAGGAGTCAACCTCGTGATAGGAGCCGTCGTAAAGGGTAACCTTCACATCGACAACCTGATATCCGGCGACCACGCCCGCCTGCATGGCAGACTTGATACCGGCATCGACAGCGGGGATATATTCCTTCGGAATGGCACCGCCGACGATATTGTTGATGAACTCATAGCCCTTGCCGGGCTCGTTCGGCTCAACGGTGATCTTGACATGGCCGTACTGACCGGTACCGCCCGTCTGCTTCTTGTGCTTGTAATCCTCGTTGACGGTCTTGCGGATGGTCTCCTTATAGGAAACCTGCGGTGCGCCGACATTCGCCTCGACCTTGAACTCACGGAGGAGACGGTCAACGATGATTTCGAGGTGCAGCTCACCCATACCGGCGATAATGGTCTGGCCGGTTTCGGAATCGGTCCATGTGCGGAAGGTCGGGTCCTCCTCGGCAAGCTTGGAGAGGGCGATGCCCATTTTCTCCTGACCGGCCTTGGTCTTGGGCTCGATCGCGAGGTTGATAACCGGATCCGGGAACTCCATGGATTCGAGGATGATCGGGTGGTTCTCATCGCAGAGGGTATCACCGGTTGTGGTGTTCTTGACACCGATGACGGCGGCGATATCGCCCGCATAGACGACATCAATATCCTTTCTGTGATTCGAGTGCATCTGCAAAATACGGCCCATACGCTCGTTCTGCTTCTTGCAGGAATTCAGAACGGTAGTGCCCTTTTCGATCTTGCCGGAGTACACGCGGAAGAAGCAGAGCTTTCCGACGAACGGGTCGGTTGCGATCTTGAATGCGAGCGCAGCGAACGGTGCGTTGTCATCGGACGGGCGCTCCTCTTCCTCATCGGTCTTCGGGTTGATGCCGGTGATAGCCGGGACATCGAGCGGAGAAGGCATATAATCGACGATTGCGTCGAGCAGCTTCTGCACGCCCTTGTTGCGGTAGGAAGTGCCGCACACGACCGGGACGATCGTATTTGCGATCGTGCCCTTGCGGATTCCGCGCTTGAGCTCCTCGATGGACAGCTCCTCCTCATTGAGGTACTTCTCCATGAGCTCCTCGTCGGTCTCGACAATGTGCTCGATCATTTCCATGCGGTACTCTTCCGCCTTATCCTGCATATCGGCAGGAATATCGGTAATCTGGATATCCTTTCCGAGGTCGTCGTTATAGATATAAGCCTTCATTTCCAGCAGGTCGATCAGGCCCTTGAAATCGCTTTCGGAGCCGATCGGGAGCTGGATCGGGACGGCATTACACTTCAGACGGTCCTTCATCATCTCAACGACACGGTAGAAATCCGCGCCCATGATATCCATTTTATTGACATATGCCATACGCGGAACCTTGTACTTATCCGCCTGACGCCAGACGGTTTCAGACTGCGGCTCCACGCCGCCCTTTGCGCAGAAAACGGTTACAGAGCCGTCCAGAACGCGAAGGGAACGCTCGACCTCAACGGTAAAGTCCACATGGCCGGGGGTATCAATGATGTTGATTCTGTGCTGCTTCCAGTAAGCGGTGGTTGCAGCAGAGGTGATTGTGATACCGCGCTCCTGCTCCTGCTCCATCCAGTCCATCGTTGCGGAGCCGTCGTGGGTCTCGCCGATTTTGTGGTTGATGCCGGTATAGAACAGGATACGCTCGGTGGTTGTGGTCTTTCCGGCGTCGATATGCGCCATAATGCCAATATTTCTTGTTTGTTCGAGACTACAATCTCTAGGCATTCCGGGTTCCTCCTAAATAGTTTCGTCTGCATTGCGGCAGACATCTGCGGGCATCCTCGCCGCAGATCACCAGCGATAGTGTGCAAACGCCTTGTTTGCCTCTGCCATCTTGTGGGTATCCTCGCGCTTCTTGACAGAGCCGCCGGTGCCGTTGACAGCGTCAACGATCTCGCCTGCCAGACGCTCCTTCATGGTCTTCTCGGAACGCAGTCTGGAATACTTGGTGATCCAGCGCAGGCCCAGAGTCTGACGGCGGTCCGGGCGAACCTCCATCGGGACCTGATAGGTCGCACCGCCCATGCGGCGGGCCTTGACCTCCAGAACCGGCATAATGTTCTCCATTGCCTGTTCAAAGACCTCCAGCGGATCGCGGTCGGTCTTGGTTTTCACGATCTCGAATGCGTCATACACAATCTTCTGTGCGACACCCTTCTTGCCGTCGAGCATGATGTTGTTGATCAGACGGGTGACCAGCTTGGAGCCGTACATCGGGTCTGCCAGAACGTCACGCTTTGCGATACTGCCTCTTCTTGGCATACTCGCTTCCCTCCTTCATAAAAGATGAATTCACAGGTACTCACCTGTTTCCCCGTTACGCGCGGGGAACGCGGTGTAGGCGCCGTGCAGAAAAGAGACAGCATATGTTTTCTAAAGAAAAAATACATGCCATCAATCAAATCCACAAGTGCCGTGTGGGGTTTTGCGATCTGGGGTGCAGGGGAGAAACTTACTTCTTGCCTGCCTTCGGGCGCTTTGCGCCGTACTTGGAACGAGCCTGGAGACGGCCGTTCACGCCCTGTGCGTCGAGGGTTCCGCGGATGATGTGATAACGCACACCAGGCAGATCCTTGACACGTCCGCCGCGGATCAGAACGACGCTGTGCTCCTGCAAATTGTGACCGATACCCGGAATGTAGGCTGTCACCTCATAACCGTTGGTCAGGCGCACTCTCGCGATCTTCCGCATTGCGGAGTTCGGCTTTTTCGGGGTAGCAGTCTTGACGGCGGTGCAGACACCGCGCTTCTGCGGGGAGCTGAGGTCGATCTGGGACTTCTTCTGAGCATTGTAGCCCTTCTGAAGTGCCGGAGCGGTCGATTTCTCCGCCAGAGTCTTTCTGCCCTTGCGAACGAGCTGATTGAATGTTGGCATGATTTTCCTCCTTCTTTTAATAATAGAATAACCGTGCGCGGCGATAACGCGCACTCATATTATTATAATGATTTTTTGTCAATTTGTCAAGACCTCGGAAAATTTCTGCCGATTTCACAAAATAACGGCATCTTTCCTCCCTCTTTTCGCCATTTTCGGCCGGCCGGGCGGGCAGTGCCGGCCTCCATTTCGCTTCGCACCATAATGAGATAAGCTGATTGTTTTATCTCAGCCGAATATTTTGGCACGCTTGGGCGTGCAGGCGATATGATTACGCCCAATAGTCAACAGGCGAGATTCAAACCAATATAGAACAATTCGCTCAGTCGTCGCTTTGCTGTATCGGCTGTCGGCACTGCCGACCGGCGCTTTGCTGTATCGGAGGCGGGCAGTACCCGCATGTATCATAAAGATTCTGCAAAAAATCCAGCATCTGCTGAAATCCCTCCTTGCTGACGGGGAAGGATTCCGTTGCCTCGATCACCCCGCGCTCCTTCGCAAGCTCATAGCAGATATCCTCCCGCCATGCCTCCGTAATCAGACTGCCGTCCTTCGGCAGAATGCGGTAGCGGAGCGCGCCCCGGCTGCCGGTGTGAATGTTCCCGACCTCGAAATAAAACACCGCGGGAATATCAAATGCGTTTCTTGGCATGTGTTCTTCCATGATTCTGTTCCTTTCCGTTACAGTATTCAGTAAAATGAATAACCAACAGGCTGCTTTACCCGGGAACCCCTCTTTTCTTTTTCTTCGCCGATGATTTGCGGACAGAAAACCCGAATTCCCCGCACTTGCGCCCGAGCGCAAAATATTCTCCGTGCGCATAGGCCAGCAGCCCGCTCTGCTGCAAATTCAGCTTCCCCTTGCTGTCCACATACCGCCCGTCAACAGATGTCGCCTCGATCTCAGCCAAAAACATCTCATGCGACCCGAGCGGAATCACCTGCTGCACCCGGCAGATCAGGCTCACCGGCGATTCCTCCAGAACCGGCACCGCAAGCCCCCCGGGCTGTACCGCGTGCAGGCCGCATGCCGCGAGCTTGTCCGTATCGCGCCCGGAGCGCACCCCGCAGAAATCTACCGCGCGCACAAGCCCCGTCGTCGGCAGATTCACAGCAAATACGCCGGTTTCCCTGATGATCCCATACGAAAAGCGCGAAGGGCGCAGCGAGATATAGGTCATCGGCGGATGCGTCGCGCAGATGCCCGTCCAGCCGACCGTCAGCACATTGACCCTGCCGTCCGCGCAGCAGGTCACGAGCACAGGCGGCACCGGCGCAAGCAGCGCGCTCCCGCCCCACTGCACCCGCGCAGGACTCTGTTCCTGCGGCATCATTTCAGTGCCTCAGACTGCGGCATCCACGGCAGCCGCACCACCACCGGCACGCGCATCACATCGTATCCGGGGAGCGCCGGCGGCTCAACAAAATCCGGGACGGTCACGCAGGCAACCGGCAGCCCGGTCATCGCGCTGAGCGCCTCACACTGCGGCATGCTCTCCGCGATCATCTCCGCGGTCGTCTCCATGCCGAGGTTCGTGTTATTGACAATGTGCGTCAGCTTCATGCGCGAGGCGCGCTCGATGCCCTGCAAATACGCGGCGGTCTCCTCTGCGGTGCGCGTCAGGTAGCGGCGGAAGGACACCACAGCGAGCATATCGAGCTCGCCGGTCTCCGCATAGCTGTTCAGCACATGCGCATAACGCCCCAGCGCCACCGCGCCGTCCTCGTCGCCGCCGACGTCGATGATGAGATGCCCCTCGCCCGCCGCAAGCCCGCCTAAATCAAACTGCACGCTCGGAATGTCCACATTCGTATTCGCATAGTCCGGCGCGCGGAGCGTGATGCCGTGGGCGGCAAACGCCTCCTTGAAATCCGCCGTGCGGAAGTACGGGTTCACGAGGTCGAAGTCCACGACCGTCACCGCCCTGCCCTCCGCCGCAAGCGAAAGCGCCAGCGCCGTCGAGAAATTGGTCTTGCCGGAGCCGAAATGCCCCGTCACCACAATGATTTTTTTCGGTTGATACATGATAATCGCTCCTTTGCGGTTGTTCTTCATTATTATACCATGTCAGAGCGAAAAACGCAATGGGAAGCAATCATTTTATTTGTGCTTTGCTTCTTCATCATCATCGTCATCATATGACAGAGTAAGCAAATAATCCTTTCCGACGCGCTCAGCCTGCACCCGGAGCGCAGCCCTCGCCCGGTCAACGGTCGTTTTGCTGAAGCCCCTTTGCTTCATGTATTCCACCAATTCACGCGAAGTCCGCCGCTGTCCTTTGAGATATTCATACAGCGCGAGCTTGCAGCGTTCGAGTGCGCCGGCTTCGGACGGTTCCTTTTTCTCATATTCCCCGGAATATTCCAGTGCGCCGCTCTCATTGAATGCATAAATACAGGGCGGCGCCTCGGGGGCGAGGCTGCTCTTGATCTGCCTCACAAGCCGCTGAGTGCGCTGCCCGCCGCGTATCTTTGAAACCGTGATGACCGAGCGGGCAGCAGCGGTAATGTCGATCGAACCGAGCCCCTTGTAAATATCCTTGAGACCGGCGTTCTTGTTCTGATGCCCGACCAGAATCACGGCACAGTCCAG
>JAFUAD010000076.1 GCA_017460835.1 Oscillospiraceae bacterium | reverse complement strand
GCGAACAGATAATGCGGCAGAAAACGTGAATATTGCCCGGCATTTGGCGCTCAATCTGCTTAAATCTGAAAAATCATTCAATCGCAGTCTGAATCTCAAACGCAAGAGATGCCTGCTTTCTCATGAATATCTCCTCAAAGTATTTGCTGGTTCTCTTTCGTAAGCGATTGCCGTGGCGCCGGCGGAAGGGTACTTGCATTTTTTGGACAGAAATGGTATACTAATAGAATAAGGAATAGCATATCATGCGGAGGTGACGGAAATCATGCTGAAGCGATGGGAGATCGGCAAGCCGGACAGCGCAGCGGCGGCAAGGCTGCGCGAGCAGGGCGGCATCACCCAGCTCTGCGCGGAGGTGCTGGTCTCGCGCGGGATCATGTCGCTGGAGGCCGCCGGCAGCATGCTCAATGCCGACGGGCTCTCAGACCCGATGCTGCTGAAGGATATCGACAAGGCCGCAGCGCGCATTCTCGCAGCGGTAGACAGCGGCGAGCGCATCTGCGTCTACGGCGACTACGACTGCGACGGCGTGACCGCAACGGTCATCCTGACGGACTGGCTGATGAGCGCGGGCGCCGACGTGATCTGGTACATCCCGACCCGCACCGAGGGCTACGGCATGCGGGAGGAGCGCATCCGGAAGCTGAAGGAGGAGCAGGTTTCGCTGATCGTCACAGTCGATAACGGAATCTCAGCCGTCGAGGAGGCAAGGCTCATCCGCGAGCTCGGCATGGAGCTTGTCATCACCGACCACCACCGCCCCGGCGATGTGCTGCCGGAAGCGGCCGCCGTGGTTGACCCGTTCCGCAAAGACTGCATGTCGCCGTATAAAACGATCTGCGGCGCAGTCGTGGCATTGAAGCTCGTCGCGGTCATGGACGGCGGCGACTGGGAGCCCGCACTCGAACAGTTCGGCGACCTTGCCGCCCTCGCGACGATCGCGGACGTCATGCCGCTCGACGGCGAAAACCGCTTTCTCGTGCAGCGCGGCTTGCAGCTCCTTGCCAATACGGAGCGCGTCGGGCTGTATTCGCTGATGGCGGTCTGCGGCATTGAGGAGGGAACCCCGATCTCCGCCGGGACTGCCGGATTCCAGCTCATTCCGCGGATCAATGCGGCGGGCAGATTTGCCTCGGCATCGCTGGCAGCGCGGCTCTTTCTGACGGATGACCCGGAGGAGGCGCAGATGCTCGCCGAGCAGATTCACGGGCTGAACAATGACCGCCGCGAGACCGAGCAGGAAATCACCGAGCAGATTCTCTCGCAGATTCGGCAAAAACCGGAGCTGCTGAGCAGGCGGGTCCTGATCTTCTCCGGCGAGGACTGGCATCACGGGGTTATCGGCATTGTCGCGGCACGGCTACAGGAGCGCTTCGGGAAGCCCTGCTTCCTGATGACGAAGGAGCCGGAGGGCTATCGCGGCTCGGCACGCAGCTTCGGCGATTTCTCGGTATTTGAGTGCCTGAAATCCTGCGAATCGCTGCTTGTGCGGTACGGCGGACACCCGGGCGCCGGCGGCTTTACGGTTCTGCCGGAGCTGCTGGAGGATTTCTGCCGCGCAGTGCAGGATTATGCCGCGGAGCACAACCCGCAGATGCCGGTGATGACCGTGCATGCGGTGCGCGCGCTGGAGCCCGCCGAGCTGACCGTGCAGAATGCGGAGGGACTTTCGGTTCTGGAGCCGTTCGGGCAGGGGAATCCGAAGCCGCTGTTTGTGCTGCCGCAGATGACCGTTGCAGAGGTTTTCGGCATGTCCGGCGGCGTTCATACGAAAATCCGCCTGCGGAAGAACGGGATGCAGCAGGATGTGCTGCTGTTCCGCGTCCGGCCGGAGGATACCGGCATCCAGCCGGGACAGGTGCTCGATTTCCTGATCTCGGCGGAGGTGCGGGAATACATGGGGCGCCCCTCGCTGACGGTGCGCTGCGAGGACTGGCGGCAGTCGGCACGCGCACAGGAGCAGGCGCTTGCGGCGCAGGCGGCTTATGATGCATACCGGCGCGGCGAGACGCTCCCGAGCCTTGCGTATTATCAGCGGATGTGCCCGCAGCGGCAGGACCTCGTTGCGGTGTATCAGATGGTGCAGGGCGCGCCGGTCTCGATTGCGCGCATCTGTGAGCGGCTGCAAAAGGACGGCATGAACCGCTGCCGCGCAAGGGTCTGCGCCGATATTTTCTCGGAGCTCGGGCTGCTGCAATACGATGCCGCCGCCGATACGCTGACAAGGCTCCCCGTCACAAAAAAACGCGACCTCGCAGAATCAACCGAGTACCGCAGAATCATGAAGCTCGCACAGCAGATCTGATCCTGCCGGGGGAGGTGCATGGTGAAACTGAAAATTATCGTGATCCGGATTTTTAATGTTGTGGGCACTGTGCTTTTTTTGAGCGTCGTTGCGGCGCTTCTGGGCAATCTGTTGACGCATGGGGAACAGATTTACGGCCTCTGCTTGATCGTGGTGGGCGTTCACGGCTTCTTCACGAGAAAGGGCAGCCGTCATGCACTGGATGCAATTCAGAAGTATGAGGAAAAAGCTCCCGTCAATGAGTGGATTTTGTGGCTCATCGGCCATTCTGCGGGATTTATCGCAGCGGTCATCGCGCTGTTCATAGGGATATGGGATGATAATTTGTTTATTGAAGAAAATGAACCTGCTGATACCGGCGGGGTTGTCATCCTGCTGTTCGGCATCTCAGTTATAATTGTATGCAGCTTTGTTTATCCTGCACTGGCCGGATACGATCCGGAGAGGATCGCAGCGGAAGCCGCGGAGGCCGCTGAAAGGGAGCGGGAGCTCAGCGCAGAGCTGCCGGATGAGGAGGACCCGTTTGCCGAAGCGGAGCGGAATCTGCGCGAACTGATGGCAGACGGCCTGCTGACGCAGGAGGAATATGACGCGCTGACAAACCGGAAATCATAATCCGGAGCATCGGAAAGGAGTGTGCGGCGTATGCCGGAATTTCACAATGAAACCTACACGATCGACATGATCATTTCCAAAATTCTGACCGACGACCGGCAGTACGACATCAGCAAGCTGATCGCCGCATATGAGTATGCTGCGCAGTGTCACGAGGGGCAGAAGCGCTCCTCGGGTGAGCCGTACATCGTGCATCCGGTGACGGTCGCATATATCCTGCTCGATCTCGGCATGGACACCGACACGCTCTGTGCGGCGCTGCTGCACGACGTCATCGAGGACACCGAGGCGACCAGAGAGGATGTGCAGAAGCGCTTTGGCCACGATGTTGCGATGCTCGTCGAGGGCGTGACCAAGCTGGCGAAGGTTCCGACCTTTACAAAGGAGCAGCAGCAGGCGGAGAACGTGATGAAAATTCTGCTCGCGATGTCGCAGGATATCCGCGTTATGATCATCAAGCTCGCCGACCGCCTTCACAACATGCGCACCTTACAGTACCGCCCGCCCGACAAGCAGCAGGCGACCGCCTTTGAGACAATGAACGTCTATGCGCCGATCGCGCACCGCCTCGGCATCACCTCCGTGCAGGAGGAGCTGGAGGATCTGTCATTCTATTATCTCGACCCCTATGCCTATGAGGAGATTGAGAAGCTGCTCGACCGCAACAAGGAGGAGCGCGAGGCATTCATCGAGAGCATCAAGAGCCGGATCGCAGAGCGCTTCCGCTCGGAGGATTTCGTCACGCCGCCGCAGATTTTCGGGCGCGTCAAAAGCATCTACGGGCTGTATAAAAAGGTCTATATCAACCACAAGAACATCGACGAAATCTACGATAAATACGCCGTCCGCGTGATCGTGACGACCGTGAACGAGTGCTACAGCGTGCTCGGCCTGATTCACGATATGTTCCGCCCGATTCCGAACCGCTTTAAGGATTATATCGCAAACCAGAAAGCAAACGGCTATCAGTCGCTTCATACCTCCGTGCTCGGCAAGGAGGGCATTCCGTTCGAGGTGCAGATCCGGACATGGGAAATGCACGCAAATGCGGAATACGGCGTCGCGGCGCACTGGAAATACAAGGAGCGCATTCAGGGCAAGACCGTTCTGGATTCGCGCATCGCGTGGATCCGGCAGGTGCTCGAAACCCAGCAGGCGAGCGATGACCCCGAGGAGCTCGTCAATACGATCAAGAACGACATCGCGCCGGAGGATATTGTCGTCATGACGCCGAAGGGCGATTCGATCAGCCTGCCGATCGGCTCGACGGTCATCGACTTCGCGTACCATATCCACACGGAGATCGGGCACCGCACCGTCAGCGCAAAGGTAGACGGCAAGATCGTGCCGCTTTCGTACCGGCTGAATACCGGCGAGATCTGCGAGATTCATACCAGCAAGGACCCGAACAAGGGCCCGAACCGGAACTGGCTGGATATCGTCAAAACGAACGAGGCGCGCGCAAAAATCCGCTCATGGTTCAAGCGGGAGCGCCGCCCGGAGAATATCGCAGCGGGCAGGGCGCAGCTCGAGCACGAGTGCAAGCGCGCACGGATTCCGCTGACGACCGAGCAGCTTGAGATCATTGTACGCGAGGATCTGCGTCAGCCGAACTGTGATACGCTCGATGATTTCTATGCAGCGGTCGGCTACGGCGGCCTGTCGCTGACGAAGCTCATGCCGCGCATCCGCGAGTATTATCTGAAGCGGTTTGCACCGGCGGAGCCCGCACCGGCGATCGGCGAAATGGCGGAGCTGCGCAAGCCCACAAAGGGCGGAAAAGGCGTCATTGTGGACGGCGTGGACAATCTGGAGGTGAAGCTCGCACGCTGCTGCTCGCCGCTTCAGGGCGAGAAGATCGTCGGCTTTGCGACGCAGGGTCACGGCATTACGATTCACAAGGAGCAGTGCAAGAAGTACCGCGAGGCGCTGGAGCGGAACGACCCGGAGGAGATGGGGCGCTGGCTTCCGGCATACTGGGCATCTGATGCGCCGGCTGCGGAGATGAAGGCGAATATTGAGATTCTCTGCGTCAACGGGATGAACCTGCTGAATGATGTGACGACGGTAATCGGGGAGGCGCATCTGCCGGTTTCCAATTTCAATCTGCACATGCGGAAGGACGGAAATGCGATGATTCAGGTGACGGTTTCGGTGACGTCGCTGGAGCAGCTTGATACGCTGCTGCGGCGCTTGCGGACTGTCCGCGATGTCATCTCCGCCGACCGCGCCGCGTACTAAGCCGGGCGGGTCGGCCGGGCCGACAGCCGATTCGCTTCGCACCATAATGAGCGAAGTTGAATCTCTTGTCTCAGCCGAATAGGTGGGCACGCTTGGGCGTGCACGCGGCAGTTCCCATATGTGAGCCGTGGGAGGATGAACCAAAAGAGCAGCACACACTTGTGCTGCGTCCTAATTGGTACTGGGTGCATGCGAAAAGAAACCCGCGAAGCCAAAACGGCAGCCGGCACTGCAGGCTGAGCGGAAAAAAATATGAAATAGTCCTTGACTTTCTCCGGTAAATATAGTATACTATAGTTGTGTATTATGCATTGCACCGGAAGCCGTGGCCTCGGCTTCCGATGGTGTTTTGCGGCAGATGCCGCTGTTGATCTCTTTATTGTGCCGGATGACAGAGAAAAACATGCTCCGGCTGATATATGGGCCGCCGCTTCAACCCTACGGCCCGATACCTTGAAAATTGCAAAGAAAGAATCATCAAACGGCGTGTTTCCTGCCGCAGAATCAGATGATATACAAAACAGCAACCCGTATTCGTTGTTCCAAATCTGATTATGTTAGGAGGAAATCACAGGTATGGCATCCATTTCTATGATGCTGGCAATTCCGACACCTGTCTCCGTCCTGCTGATCCTCGTCGCGCTGCTCGCCGGCGCCGCAATCGGTGCGGTGATCGGCTCCTCAAAGGCAAAGCGCGATGTCACCGAGCAGGTCGAAAAAGCAGAAGCACGCGGTGTCTCAAAGGGCATCGAGCAGCGCAAGCGTGAGGCTGAGGCTGCAATCGGAAGCGCCGAAAAGGAAGCGGAACGCATCCGCAGCTCCGCTTCAAAGGAAGCAGAGGACAAGAAAAAAGCCGCGCTGGTTGAGGCAAAGGACGAGATCTTCAAACTCCGCTCCGATGCGGAAAAGGAGATCAAGGACCGCAGAGCCGATATGAGCCGGCAGGAACGCAGAATCCAGCAAAAGGAAGAAAATCTCGACAAAAAAGCCGAGCACTTTGAACGCCGCGAGGAGCAGCTCCAGAATAAGCTGCATGCCGCCGACGAGCGCCTCGCAGAAGCCGAGGAAATCAAAAAGGCCGGCACCGAGGAGATCGAACGGATCAAAAAATCTGAGCTCGATATCCTCGAACGCATCTCCGAATTTACCAAGGAACAGGCAAAGGATTACCTCTTGAAGCAGCTCGACGAGGACCTTGTCCACGAAAAGGCTGTGAAAATCAGCGCGTATGACCAGCAGATCAGAACGACCTGCGAGGACATCGCGCGCAGCCACATCTCTATGGCAATCGCAAAATGTGCCGCAGAGCAGGTCTCTGAGGTCGCGGTCTCGGTCGTGCCGCTCCCGAATGACGAAATGAAGGGGCGCATCATCGGACGCGAGGGCAGAAATATCCGCTCCATCGAATCGCTGACCGGCGTCGATCTCATCATCGACGATACGCCGGAGGCCATCACACTCTCCTGCTTCGACCCGGTTCGCAGAGAGGTCGCAAGACTGGCGCTCGAAAAGCTCATTGTGGACGGCAGAATCCATCCGGCAAGCATTGAGGAAAAGGTCGATAAAGCACGCAGAGAGGTCGAAAAACGCATTAAGCAGGAGGGCGAGCGCGCCGTCCTGGAAACCAATGTCCACGGGCTGAATCCGGAGCTCGTCAGACTGCTCGGCAGACTGACCTTCCGTACCAGCTACCGGCAGAATGTTCTGAACCACAGCATCGAGGTCGCAACGCTTTCCGGCATCCTCGCCGCAGAGCTCGGCGTAGACGCCAATATGGCAAGACGCGCCGGCCTGCTGCATGATATCGGCAAGGCGCTGACCGCCGAGATCGAGGGCTCGCATGTCGCGATCGGCGTCGATGTCTGCCGCAAGTACAAGGAGCCCGCTGAGGTCATCCACGCGGTCGAGGCGCACCACAATGACGTCGAGCCGCGCACCGCGATCGCATGTATCGTGCAGGCGGCTGATGCGATCTCCGCAGCAAGACCCGGCGCCCGCAGCGAAAACCTCGAAAGCTACATCAAGCGCCTCCAGAAGCTCGAGGAGATCTGCATGTCCTATGAGGGCGTCGAGAAGTGCTACGCCATACAGGCGGGCAGAGAGGTTCGCATCATGGTCAAGCCCGAGGTCATCGACGACGAGCGCATGGTGCTGGTCGCAAGAGAAATCGCACAGCAGATCGAAAATGACATGGAGTATCCCGGCCAGATCAAGGTCAATCTCATTCGTGAGAGCCGCGCTGTCGATGTTGCAAAGTAATCAACCCGAACACAAAACTGATGCGCATGATTCCGGAAACAGGGTCATGCGCATTCCTGTAAAAGAGTGAGAATTATGGCAAAAACGATTTTTGGTACGACGGAAAAATCCAATTTCATTCTGAATATGGATCTCGACTGGTACCGCAGATTCTGCGGGAAGCTGCTGCTTCTTGTCCTCTGTGCGACGGCGGCCTCGCAGGGCATCAATCAGCTTACCGAGGCGGCCAATACCGCGCTGAATTCCACGATCCGGAACGGCGGCGCCGGCACGGTGTTCGCGCTGCTGCTCGTTGCAGTGCGCAGCGTCGCGACGATTTTTTCCATCGGCGGCGTGCTCGTGCTGATCTTCTCCGTTGTCGGCCTGATGCGGCAGCAGTGGACAAAGGGAACTGCGGTTCCGTACTGCATTCTGGCGGGGTCGCTCCTGTGGGCGGTCGGCTCGATGATGCGCTCCTATGACTACTCGACCTCCGTATTCGGACTGGACGGCCGGGACGAGGGCTGGATCGCCCTGCTGATGTATGCGGGGATGTTCTTCCTCGGCTCGATGCTGCGGAGAGCCGAAAATCAGACGCGCTTCCTGCGCGGGGTCATGATCCTCGGCATTGTGCAGTGCGGCTGGGGACTGCTTCAGGCGCTGCCGGTCTTTGACTATGCCAACCCGAACAAGGGGCTCAACAGCTTCCGGAATATCGACCCGCTGCTGCTCTGGAATCTCCGGCTGCCCGCGGGCATGACCGACAGCCCCGTGACCTTTGCGATGCTGCTGGCGATGCTGCTGGCGGTTTCGGTTCCGGCGGCGATGCTCGCAGCGGAGAAGAATACCCGGATTCTTGCGATGATCTGCGCGGGGCTCTCGATGCTGCTCACCTTCAAGACGCAGACCGTCGCGGGGCTGATCGCAGGCTGCGGCGCGGTGCTGCTGGCCGTGATTCTGCTGATTGCAAAGAAAAAGTCGTTGCAGAAGCATGCTGCGGTGACGGTTCCGGTCATTCTGATCGCCGGCGCACTGTCTCTTGGCTGGGTGTTCATCACGCCCTCGGTCAATCACAGCTATTACCGCCCGGATAAAACATCCGTCCGCGAGCCGGAGAACGGGCTGACCGTCAATGCATGGGAAACCGACAACGGCGATGCGGATATGGCAAACGGGCTCATGCTGCCGGATCTGAACAGTGACACGGCCGGCAAGAAGCTCCTCCGGCTTTATGACGGCGGCATCATCTGGGATGACGGCTATTACCGGCTCAGCACGGCCGGCGCGTATATGCGGAACGAGAGCTTCAATATTTACGATGCGTTTTCGGCCCTGCGGTATTGCCGCGAAAAGGGCTGGGAGGCGGTGAAGATCGACCCGCTGTTCGGCGTCGGGCCGGATAATTTCCACTTCACGCAGCTCCGGAGCAGTATGACGGTCTCGCAGAATGTGAACCTGACCGACCGCCCCTACAACGATTTCATTTTTATTGCGGCGACGCGCGGGATTCCCTCGCTGCTGCTGCATATTGCGCTGCTGATTTCCTGTGCGGTGCTTGCATGGCGGCACCGGAAGCAGATGCAGCAGAGCTGGGTGCTGATTGCGGCGGGCGCAGGTGTTGTGCTGTACTGCTGCACGGCTGCGGTCGGGATTTCGGTATTGACGGTCGCGCCGCTGTTCTGGATTCTGCTGGGGATTCTGGCGGGAGCGCCGGTCACAGAGCCGGTCAAGGCGGCAGCGAAGCCGGAGGTGCAGGAAAAGCAGGAGAATCCGAATAAGCAGGAGAATTCAAATAAGCAGGAGAATTCAAATAAGCAGGAAAATCCGAAAAAGAAGAAGAAATCGAAGAAGCATTGAATATCCTGCGCTTCATGAAACCCAAAATCAAAATAATCGCTCAGGCCTTGCTGCGGGCTTGAGCGATTCAGTCTGTCGAAAGTTGAATATTAGATTGTGCGTACTTTTTTATATTACTTTTTATAATGGGATTCTTAAGGGACAATGTCCCTTAAGCGGGGTTTGGGGCGGAGCCCCATTATCAATCCATCGGAGATACATCTTTATAGACATCGCTCAGGCCTTGCTGCGGGCCTGAGCGGTTTTTGTTATGTCCGGTGCTCCCGGCGGTAAACCGTCGGGGTCATGCCGTTGTTCTTCTTGAACTGCCGCATGAAATGCTCCTCGTTGTCATAGCCGCAGAGCTGCGCGATGTGCGAGATCGTGTAGCTCGTCGAGGTCAGCAGATCGCGCGCATGGTTCATTTTGCAGTTGATGACATCCGAAATGCAGGTCATCCCGAAGGTCTCGCGGTAAATGAGCTGGAAATAGCTCCGGCTCATGTTGACCTCCGAGCAGAGCATCTCAACAGACCATTTTTCCTGCGGATTTGCGTAGATTTTCTCGCGCAGACGCACCAGCGCCTCATAATGCGGGTCATTGTTCGCGGCGGCGTTCTGCATGCTGATCGGCCCGCCGGTCTCCGCAATGCGGATCAGCAGCGCCTTCAGCAGGCATTCGAGCATGTCGCTGCGCTTGGCGTTCGAGGCGTAGAATTCCGCACAGAGCTGCTGCATCAATACCGAGAGAAACTCCCTGTCTCCGAAGCGCAGCAGCGTATTTTCGGGGATTTGCAGCGCCGAATAAAAGCTGCGGTCGGTGCCGGTATCAAAGAGCACCCAGTCCGTCAGCAGGCTGTCTCCGGCGGGAAAATAGCGGAAGGGCGTGTTCGCCGCAATCAGCACCGCGTCGCCCGCCTCGGCGTGCATGGTGATGCCGCCGGCCTCAAGCTGCATCGGCGTGTGCGCGAGCAGCAGCAGGGTTCCCTCACAGCCCTCCGGCTGCTCGACGGTATCCCCGGAAAAGATCACATCTCCGTATCCGGTCTCCAGAATCTGCACCGCAGCTTCCCCCTTTCCGTTATGTGAGATATGGATACGCTTCCCGATCTCCGCGCATTACAGCGTCATCTGTCCGGCGATTTCGAGATCCTTTGCCATGCCGCCGGCCGCCGGGATGTTCTTGACCACATATTTTTGCAGGGCGGAGAGCTGCTCGTCCGTCAGGAGCGAAGCCTCCTCGACGACCGCGTTCTTTGCTTTGAGCGTCATGACCTGCACACCGATCGAATCCCGCGTGGTCTTGGGCAGCAGCATAGCAGAATCAAATACAATCGCACGGTTATTCGTCGAGCGCAGCAGAATATTACCGTCCTCCGGCAGATAGAGAATCTGCACAATCGGATTCTTTGCAGAGTACGCATTTGCGAGCTTTTTGCGGTTTGTCTTGGTCGCATAGGCACTGAGCGGCACCTTCGCGATTTTACCGTTCTCGAAGCAGAACAGGATAAACCCGCTGTAATCCTCCGTCGCAATCATGCACTTGACGCGCTCGCCCTCGTCAAATCCGAGCTTGACCGGAACAAAATCACCGAGCACGCTCGCCTTCGTATCATCAAAGGCGCTCGCACGGGTCTTATAAACCTGCGCTTTGTCGGTGAAGAACAGCAGCTCGGTGCGGTTTGTCGCATTCTTCTGCTGCATGACCGTGTCGCCCTCTTTCAGCTTCTGCTCACTGCTCATGCGCAGGCTCTGCGGCGTGATCTTCTTGAAATATCCCTCCGCGGAAAGGAACAGATGCACCGGGTAATCCGGCGTATCGTCCTCGGCGGGGACATCGGGCTCGTCGCTGAGGTCATAGAACAGCGTTTTGCGCGGCCGGCCGTATTTCTGCGCGACCCTTTTCAGCTCCTCGATCATGATTTTGCGGATTTTCTTCACATCCTTTAAGATGTCCTCCATCTCCGCAATGTCGTGCCGGAGCTGCTCGATCTCCTCGGTGCGTTTGAGGATATACTCGCGGTTTAAGTGCCGCAGCTTGATCTCCGCGACATACTCCGCCTGAATATTGTCGATGCCGAAGCCGATCATCAGGTTCGAGACGACCTCGGATTCCTCCTCGGTCTCGCGGACAATTTTGATCGCCTTGTCGATATCGAGCAAAATCTTTTCGAGGCCTTCGAGCAGGTGCAGCTTGTCCGTTTTCTTGTGCAGATCAAAATACACTCTGCGGCGGATGCACTCTGTCCGGAAGGCGATCCACTCCTCGAGAATCTCGCGGACGCCCATGACCTTCGGCATTCCGGCAATCAGGATATTGAAATTGCAGGAGACCGCATCCTGCAAGGGGGTCATGCGGTAGAGCTTCTGCATCAGCTTGTCGGGGTCGGTGCCGCGCTTTAAGTCGAGCGTGATCTTCAGGCCGTTGATATCGGTTTCATCGCGCAGATACGAGATTTCGCGGATTTTCCCCGCCTTGACCAGCTCGACGATCTTCTCCATGATCGCCTCGATCGTGGTGGAATACGGAATCTGCGTGATCTCGATGCAGTTTGCGGATTTGTCGTAATTCCACTTTGCGCGCAGCCGGATGCTGCCCCGGCCGGTGTCGTAGACCTTTTGCAGCTCCTCCGCGTCATAGAGCATGAAGCCGCCGGTCGGGAAGTCCGGCCCTTTGAGTGTTGAGAGCAGGTCGTGCTCCGGATTCTTGATCAGCCCGATCGTCGTCTCGCAGACCTCCGCTAAATTAAACGGGCAGACATTGCTCGCCATCGAGACCGCGATGCCGACATTTGCATTGACCAGAACCGAGGGGAAGGTCGCGGGCAAAAGCGTCGGCTCCTGCGTGGTGTTATCGTAATTCGGCGTAAAATCGACGGTTTCCTTGTCGATATCGGCAAAGAGCTCGCCGGCGATCGGTTCGAGCCGAACCTCGGTATAACGCGGCGCGGCGTATGCCATATCGCGGGAATACACCTTGCCGAAGTTGCCCTTGCTGTCCACATACGGGTGCAGCAGCGATTCATTGCCGCGGGCAAGGCGCACCATCGTCTCATAGATCGCGGCGTCGCCGTGCGGGTTCAGGCGCATGGTCTGCCCGACGACATTCGCGGATTTCGTTCTCGCGCCCGAGAGCAGCCCCATTTTATACATCGTGTAGAGCAGCTTTCTGTGCGAGGGCTTGAAGCCGTCGATCTCCGGCAGCGCGCGGGAGACGATCGCGCTCATCGCGTAGGGCATGAAGTTCTTGCGGAGCGTCTCGGTGATGCGCTCCTCGACCATCAGCCCCGCGCCCTCAATATATGCGTTGGACGGGTTTGCCGCTTTGGGCTGCTCGTCCTTTCTCTTTCGTGCCATTCAATCTGTTCCTTTCCGGTTATATGATTCAGCCCGTCTGGTACATTTGCAGAACCGGGAGCATCAGCTCCATGTATTCCTTCTGATCGGGAAATTTTTTCTTGTCTGCCTTCGGTGTGATCTGCATGCGCATGCTCAGGTTATCGGTTTTCAGCGTGATCATCTTCGAGCCGAAAAACGAATTCTTGATGATGAGCTTTTTGACGCCCTGGAGCCAGACCGAAAACGGCTCCTCGCCGACCAGACCGCACCTGATTCCGATCAGCCGGTGCTGATCGGTCACGCCGACATACCCCGCCATGACGCTCGCGCCCATCTCAAAGGCGCCCCTGTGAAATGCACAGTATACCGCCGCGATCATGTTCTCGCCCGGCTGGAGCATCATGCTCAGCGTCTGCGCCATTTCCGCGCTGTTGTATTTCATGCTCAGCATTCCCATATTTCTTGTTTCCCTCTTTTTGTATTTTGGTATCTGCGATGCATTTTGTCAGGATTTGCGAGGGGTATGAAAAGCAGTATCCGCTGCTCCGCATCCCCATACCATCTATATGATAGGCTATATAACGGGGTTTGGGCAGGGCCCCATTACGGATCATCGCGCAGCGATACCTTAAGAGATATCCGCGAGATCGAGGTAATCGCCGCCGTATTCTGCGATATAGTCCTTGCGGGCGGCGAGATTATCGCCGAGCAGCATATCGAACATCGCAAAGGTCGCCTCCGCCTCCTCCGGCGTGATCCGGATGATGCGGCGCGTTTCGGGGTTCATCGTCGTCAGCGCCATCATCTCCGCCTCGTTTTCACCGAGACCCTTCGAGCGCTGAATCGTGTACTTCTGCCCCTTGATCATATCGA
Source organism: Oscillospiraceae bacterium (assembly GCA_017460835.1). Taxonomy (GTDB): domain Bacteria; phylum Bacillota; class Clostridia; order Oscillospirales; family Ruminococcaceae; genus Firm-04. The sequence goes on along the minus strand of JAFUAD010000076.1, from coordinate 17,652 downwards.
GAATCTTGACGCGCTCCTTTTCGTCATAGGCAAAATAAGTGCGGTCCTTCGTCGTAATCTCAAAAAGCGGCGACTCCGCGATATAGACATAGCCCTCGCGGATCAGCGTCGGCGCAAGGCGGTAGATCATCGTCAGAATCAGCGTCCGGATGTGGAAGCCGTCCTCGTCGGCATCGGTACAGATCACGATTTTATTCCAGCGCAGGTTTTCGAGACTGAACGTCGCGAGCTCCTTGTTCGCCTTTGTCGTGACCTCGACGCCGCAGCCGAGCACCTTGATGAGATCGGTGATGATCTCAGATTTGAAAATGCGGGTGTAATCGGCCTTCAGGCAGTTGAGAATCTTGCCGCGCACCGGAATGACCGCCTGAAACTCCGCATCCCGCGCCATCTTGACCGAGCCGAGTGCGGAGTCGCCCTCCACGATATAGACCTCTCTGCGGCCGGTGTCCTTCGAGCGGCAGTCCACAAATTTCGGCACCATATTGGACAGATCGAGGTTGCCCGAGAGCTTCTTTTTCAGATTGAGCCTTGTCCGCTCGGCATTCTCGCGGCTGCGCTTGTTGATGAGCACCTGCTCGGCGATGCGCGCGGCATCGTCCGGACACTCGGTGAAATACACCTCAAGCTGATGCTTGAGAAACTCGGTCATCGCCTCGTAGATAAACTGGTTCGTGATCGCCTTCTTGGTCTGGTTCTCATAGGAGGCGACCGTCGAAAAGGACGACGACACCAGCACAAGACAATCCTGAATATCGGCAAAGGAGATCTTGCTCTCGTTCTTCTGATAGCGGCTGTTGTTTTTGAGGAAGGCGTCGATCTGCGCCGTAAATGCGCGCTTTACCGCATTGTCGGGCGAGCCGCCGTGTTCGAGGAAGCTCGAATTGTGATAATATTCGAGCCGCTGAACGGTATTGGAGAAGGCAAATGCCACAGACAGCTTGACCTTGTATTCCTCGCGGTCTGCGCGGTCGCGCCCCTTGCGGTCGGCCGTCCAGAACTGCACAGGCGTCAGCGGCTTCTCCCCGAGAATCTCCGTGATATAATCGACGATGCCGTTTTCATAGCGGAATTCGGTCGTCTCGAATTTGCCGGGCACGGTCTCATTCCGATAGACAAAGAGCAGATTCGGATTGACGACCGCCTGCCGCTTCAGCACATCGCGGAACCATTCGTCCGGCACATCGACATCGGTAAAGACCTCTCTGTCGGGCTTCCAGCGGGTTCTGGTGCCGGTCTGTTTGCGGGAGGCGGGCTCTTTTTTGAGGCCGCCGATGTTCTCGCCCTTTTCAAAGTGCAGCGCATACTGCTGCCCGTCGCGGATGACCTGCACATCCATATACTCCGAGGCAAACTGCGTCGCGCAGAGCCCGAGGCCGTTGAGCCCGAGCGAATAGGCATAGGATTCGCCGTTCGCGTCATATTTTCCGCCGGCATAGAGCTCGCAGTATACGAGCTCCCAGTTATAGCGCTGCTCGCCCGCGTTCCAGTCAACGGGGCAGCCTCTGCCGAAGTCCTCGACCTCGATCGAGCGGTCGAGGAAGCGCGTGATGATGATTTTCGTGCCGAAGCCCGCCCGCGCCTCGTCGATCGAGTTCGTGATGACCTCAAAGACCGAGTGTGCGCAGCCGTCGGGGCCGTCCGAGCCGAAGATGACCGCCGGGCGCTTCCGGACCTTATCGGGGCCTTTCAGCATCGTGATGCTCTCGTTGCCGTACTCCTGTTGTGGTTTCTTTGCCATTGTCGCACTGTTCCTTTCAGAAAATTGTCATACTTTATTAGTATAACACATTTTCTGTAATTTTGCAAGCCGGCAGTGCCGGCTGCCGTTTTGGCTTCGCGGGTTTCTTTTCCTGTGCTCCAAATCTTATTCAGGAAGCAGCACAGGAGTGTGCTGCCCGTTTTATTCATGCTCCTATTGTCTGTATTGATTGGTGAAATATTGCTGCAAGATGATACTATTTCAGTACACCCTTTGGTGATGATGAAGTAGTAAACCCGGAGAGATAAAAATATATATTAACAAAATATTTTTTAGAGATTTTTTACTGCTTCATCGTCACCAAGTTGTGTGCCGGGGTTGTTCCATATTGCTGCAACATTGTCTTATAATTGCGAACAAACTGTAAATTTTCCGGAAATGTTGCACGCAGACGTACAACTTTTGCCCGGATTCCCCCTATATGAAACAGGAAACCCGGAAAGGATGGATGCAACGTGAATCAGCAGAACACATACGAATCCGCGCCGCCGCTGCCTGCGGATTACCGCCTCAGATCGCTGAGCTATGTCAAAAACGAGGCCGTCACATGGCTCTGGAAGCCCTATTTTCCGCTCAGGAAGATCAGCATTGTGCAGGGCGACCCGGGCGAGGGCAAGACCAGCTTTGTTCTGATGACGCTGGCAAAGCTCAGCCGCGAGGGCATTGTGTCGATCTATGTGACCGCCGAGGACGGCATCGGCGACACGATCGTGCCGCGCCTGATGCGCCAGAACGCAGACCTGCGCATGATCAACACGATCCTGACGCCGGCAGAGCGCCCGCTGACGCTGACCGACCCCCGGCTTGCCGACGCCGTGATGACGGTCAATGCAAAGGTGATCGTGCTTGACCCGATTCAGGCATTTCTCGGCGCTTCGGTCAATATGAACGCCGCAAACGAGATCAGGCCGGTCATGTCGCAGCTCGGGCAGCTCGCCGAAACACTGGACTGCGCCGTGATTCTGGTCGGGCATCAGAACAAGAACGCCGGTCTCAAGGATATTTACAAGGGGCTCGGTTCGATCGACATTACCGCTGCCGCCCGCTCGGTCATCACGGTTTCAAAGATACGCAGCGGGCAGCGCAGTCAGCGGCTTGTGAGGCAGATCAAGAGCAGCCTCGCCCCCGAGGCGCCGCCCTGTATTTATGCATTCAATGAGAGCGGCGCACTGGAATATTCCGGGGAATACAACAGCGGGCAATCCACTGAAAAGCAAAGCAAGCTCGAACGCTGCAAGCTCGCGCTGTATGAATATCTCAAAGGACAGCGGCGGACTGCGCAGGAGGTGCAGAAATACATGGAGGGCAGGGGCTTCAGCAAAACGACCGTTGAACGGGCGAGGGCTGCGCTCCGGGTACAGAGTAAACGTCTCGGAAAAGACTTCCTTCTTCTTCTTCCGCAACAAGAAGAAGAAGGAGGCGGGCAGTGCCCGCTGCCGATTCGCTTCGCACCATAATGAGCGGAGCTGAATCTCTTTTCTCAGCCGAATATTTTGGCACGCTTGGGCGTGCACGCGGCAGTCCCCATATTGTGAGCCGTGGGAGGATGAACCAAAAGAGCAGCACACTCCTGTGCTGCGTCCTGATTGAGATTTGGAGCACAGGAAACGAAACCCGCGAAGCCAAAACGGCAGCCGGCACTGCCGGCCGGGGAGCCCCCGCTGGCAATACAGCAAAGCGCCGGCTGAGCGAATTGTTCTATCTAAATATTCTTCTCGCCTGTTGGCGAATGGGCGGAATCCTCACTGCCCGCGGGGGCACCACAGCCGTACTTTCTCCTTCATTTCCCCGACGGCAAGGATGCCGTTTGCAAAGCCCTTGCGCACCAGCTCCGCCGGCACATATTCATCATACTTCTCAAAGAGCGGAATCTCGTCCGGATACACAAGATCCATCGGGTCAAAATCCCGCTCTGCTTCCTCCCGCAGGATCTCAAAAAACTCCTGCTTCCCGACCTTCATCTTGAACACCATGAAATACGGGCGGGAGGGCGTCAGCCCCGAGAGGCGCAGCTTCTGCGTGCATTTCACCTTCAGAAAGCGCTCCAGCGCGAGGAATGCATAGCTGCCGAGCCACGGGAACAGCGCCCACATCTCCCCGCCCAGACAAATCAGCGGCTCGGTCGTGACGCCGGAATTCTCCGCGGTGTGCCGTGCAAGCTCCAGCCGCGCAACTGCATTCTTCATCAGGTAGGGATAGGAGCAGTCCTCCTGCAAAACCTGCCGCATCCGTTCGAGAATGCGCGTATTGATATCGCCCGGGCAGTCGCCGAAATACGCCGGCACCTTGCCCTTTACCATCGTCGCATAGACGATATGCCGCTCAAAATCGACCTCATCGACCGTCCAGACATGGCCTGCGATCGCGATTTTCTCGCCGGGGGGCGGCGGCTGGACGATCGTGCCGATCTCCTGCGATTCCGAGCGGACGGTGAATTCCTCGCTGTCCTGAAATACCGCGTAGAATTTGTAATTGTTGATAACGCGCTCGCCCGCAAGCCCCGCGATCAGCCCGCCGCGCTCTGTTTTCTGGATGTGCTCGGTCGCGATCAGATGCCGCAGCAGAATCCGGTAATCGTCCTGCGTGATGCGGTGAAAGGGCTGGAGCTTCAGCACCCTGCCCGCAAGCTGCGCCGGGGTCATCTCCCCGCAGGCCGCGAGCGTACTCATGGTCTGATGATACAGCAGACTGAACGGCATCCGGTCGAGCTTCGGCGGCTCGACCCAGTGCTCCTCGGCATAGAGCTGAATCAGTGCAATGCCCTGAAGCAGCTTCCACGGGACGGTCGAGGGCAGCATAGCGCGCGCCTCGGGCTCCTCCTCCCGCATGACAAACCACATCTCCGGCGGCAGTCCGCGGCGGCCGGTGCGCCCCATGCGCTGCAAAAAGGACGAGACCGTAAACGGCGCATCGAGCTGAAAGGCGCGTTCGAGCTTGCCGATGTCGATGCCGAGCTCTAGGGTCGCGGTCGTGACGGTCGTCAGAACCTGCTCCTCGTCCTTCATGACCGCCTCTGCCGTTTCGCGGAAGGGGGCCGAGAGATTGCCGTGGTGAATGAGGAACCGGTCGGGCTCGCGGTTCCATTCGCAGTATTGCCGCAGCGAGGTCGTCACCGCCTCGCATTCCTCTCTGGAATTGACAAACACGAGACATTTCTTCCCGCGGGTATGCGAGAAGATATAGCCGTATGCGGGGTCTGCATGCTGCGGGGCGGGGTCAGTCTCCCGCTCAAGCGGCTCCGGCGCGTCGATCTCCTTGCCCTCGCCTGCCTGCGTGTCCATCGCATAGAAATGCTCCATCGAGAGCCGCCATGTGCTTTTCTGCGGCGCGATCTGCGGGATCAGCGTATTCCTGCCCGAGCCGGTGCCGAGATAGGAGGCGGTCTGTTCGATGTCGCCGATTGTTGCCGAGAGCCCGATCCTGCGCGGCCTTGCGCCGGAAAGATCGGAGAGGCGCTCGATCAGGCAGAGCGTCTGCCCGCCGCGGTCTCCGCGCAGCAGCGAATGTACCTCGTCGATGATGACAAAGCGCAGATCGTGAAACATTTTTGGGATTGCCGCATGCTTGTGGAGCATCAGCGCTTCGAGCGATTCCGGCGTGATCTGCAAGATGCCGGAGGGATTTTTCAGCAGCTTTGCCTTCTGATTCGAGCCGACGTCGCCGTGCCAGCGCCAGACCTTGATCCCGGTTTCGGCGCAGAGCTCGCTGAGGCGCGAGAACTGGTCGTTGATGAGCGCTTTCAGCGGCGCGATATAGATGATGCCGACCGAGCTGCACGGCTGCTCCTCCAGCAGCGTCAGCGCGGGAAAGAACGCCGCCTCGGTCTTGCCGGAAGCCGTCGAGGCAGAGATCAGCACATTGTCCTCCGTATTGAAGATCGCATCCGCCGCGGCGACCTGCACAGCCCGGAGCTTCTCCCAGCCGCTGCGGTAGATATAATCCTGAATAAACGGCGCATAGCGTTCAAATGCGTTCATGCCCTGCCTCCCTCCGAAGCGGTTGTATTATTTCGAGAGCGGAAAATCCTTCATGATCATCATGACTCTCGGGTGCCCCTTGCTGTCATCCTCAAGCATGACGGCCTTTTCGATCACGACCGGCTTCAGCGGAACCGCTGCCTCGCCGAGGCTGTTCATTTTCCGCTCGACCGTCTGGAAGCTCTCGATGACCTCAAAGCCCTCGGTGACCTCGCCGAATGCGGCATATTCGCCGTCGAGGAAGGACTCGTCGCCGTAGCAGATAAAGAACTGGCTCGATGCGGAATCCGGGTCATTGGTGCGCGCCATCGAGATGACGCCCTTCTGGTGCGAGAGCCGGTTGTCCACGCCGTTCGAGGAAAATTCGCCCTTGATGGGCGCGGCATCGTGATTGGTGCCGCCCGCACCGGTGCCTGCGGGGTCGCCGCCCTGCGCCATAAAGCCGTCCACGATGCGATGGAAGGTCAGCCCGTCATAGAAGCCCTCTGTGACCAGCTTTTCAAAATTCTCGCAGGTGATCGGCGCATACTCGGGATACAGCGTGATGATAAACGCATTCTGTCCGAGATCGCCGGTGACTGTCACGGCCGTGCCGGAATCCTCCGTCGTAGTTTCCTCGGGCGCCGTCGTGGTTTCCTCGGGCTCTGCTGCGGTCGCAAGCGGAAAATCCTTCATGACCATCATCACTCTCGGATGCCCCTTGCTGTCGTCCTCGATCATGCCGGCTTTTTCGATCACGACCGGCGTCAGCGGAACTGCCGCCTCGCCCATGGCGTTCATCTTCCGCTCGACCGTCTGGAAGCTCTCGACGACCTCAAAGCCCTCAGTGACCTCACCGAATGCGGCATAGTTGCCGTCGAGGAAGGACTCGTCGCCGTAGCAGATAAAGAACTGGCTCGATGCGGAATCCGGGTCATTGGTGCGCGCCATCGAAATGACGCCCTTCTGGTGCGAGAGCCGGTTGTCCACGCCGTTCGAGGAAAATTCGCCCTTGATCTCGGCGGCGTCGTGATCGGTGCCGCCCGAACCGGTGCCTGCGGGGTCGCCGCCCTGCGCCATAAAGCCGTCCACGATGCGGTGGAAGGTCAGCCCGTCATAGAAGCCCTCTGTGACCAGCTTTTCAAAATTCTCGCAGGTGATCGGCGCATATTCGGGATACAGCGTGATGATAAACGCATTTTTCCCGATGTCGCCGCTGATCGGTTCCGAGGGTACAGCGGGCGTCGCCGCGGAGGAGGAGGACGCTTCGCTGTCCGTGTCCTTGCCGCAGCCGGTCAGCAGCAGGAATGCCGCCGAGCAAATTGCCGAGAGCTTTAGAATTTTCTTGTTCATGATAACTGATTTCTCCTTTGTGATGATATCGGTTTACACCGTAAATTCAGCATATTCATCTGCGACGGTCTCCTGCTCCTCCAGCGCGGTCTGCGCATAGGAGAAGCTGTCGGAGCCCAGCAGCTCCGCGACGGTCTTGCCGGGCGACTGCTGCATGATATCGAGCACCTCAATGAAATCGCGGATGACCTCGCGGGGGGTCAGGCTGCTGTCCGCGCCGATTCTGCCGTACTCGACCCTGATAAAGACGTCCATATCCTCCGCGGTGACGATCTGCGCATAGTCATAGAGCACGGCATGAATCTCCGCGAGCTTCTCGACGAGAATGCGCATCTCGGCATATCCGAGCGGATTGAGCCGGATGATCGGGGCGTGCAGGTTGTTCTCGTCGCCGCAGTATTTGCCGTCCGAGAGCCGCGAGCGCAGCGCCTCATAGCTGTAAATGCCCCGGCGCGGGTCCTCCATGCACTGCGGCGTCCCGCACATCACAATGCCGAGATACTGCGCCTTGCCCTGCATCGTGTCATTGAACATCGTGAGGATCTTCTCGTAGTTCTTGTCGCGGGAGATGCTCTGCGGGATTTTGTAGAGGTTCACGAGCTCATCGACGAGCACGATCAGCCCCTGATAGCCCGCCTGCTTCAGAAACATCGCAAAGAGCTTGATATATTCGTACCAGTCGTCATCGCGGATGCAGATGCTGACGCCGAGATCGGCCTTTGCCTCGGTCTTGTTCTGGTATTCCCCGCGGAACCATTTGATGACCTTTGCCTTTGTCTCCGCATCGTCCCCGACGAAGCTGCGGTAATAAAGCCGCAGAATCGTTGCAAAATCAAAGCCGTGAACGAGCGCGCTCAGCGTATCGACGACCTGATAGATCTGCTTCTCGACGAGCTTATGGAATTCCGGGTCATTGAGCTCCAGCCCGCTTTCGGCCGCGACATTCGTCCGGATGCCGTTGATCCAGCGGTCGAGAATGAGCGTCAGGGCGCCGCCGTCGGGCTTGGTCTTGGTCGAGAGATTCTGCATCAGCTCCTTGTAGGTCGCAAGCCCTTGCCCGTTCGCGCCCTGCAATCTGCGCTCCGGCGAGAGGTCGGCATCGCAGACCGCAAAGCCCCTGTCCATTGCATAATTGCGGATCGTTTGCAGCAGAAAGCTCTTGCCGCTGCCGTATTTTCCGCTGATAAACCGGAAGGAGGCGCCGCCGTCCGCAATGACGCCGATGTCATGCAGCAGCGCTTCGATCTCCTTTTCTCTGCCGACTGCGATATATTGCAGCCCGATGCGCGGCACAACGCCGCCCTGAAGGGCATGAATCACCGCGCCGGCCATGCGCTTTGGTATTTTGATATTGTTCATCCTTCGAGCATTCCTTTCAGATCTTCAAGATAGTCCTCAACGAGAACCGGCGTTTCGTCATCCTCCATTTCGATCACCGTGTCCCCGACCGTATCATACAGGTTTTCGTTGATTTCATCCGCGAGCACCGAGAGCATCTGCCCCGCATCAATCAGCGGCTGATAGGATTCCCCGGTGACAAGGCAGATCAGCAGCGCCATAGCCGGCGCGCTGAGCGGCAGATCGGGCAGCTCCTCATCGCCCTCGGTATCCTCTGCTTCCCCGTCCGGGAGCTCCGGCTCTGCGGGCTGAGCGGGCGCTTCCTGCTCCGCCTCGTCCTCCGGCAGCGTCAGCATGTCCGTTGTGTGCGCCGCCGCCGCGCGGATCGCTTCGAGCTCGGATGCATCGAGCGTGATGACCGGCGCATTTTTGCGCTTCTGCTCCTCGAAATAATCGCGGAGCGCCTGCCGGATGACCGCCTCATCGCCCTCCGGGAGCTCGCCGGGCTTCAGCTTCCCCTTGAAGCGCAGCATCTCGCGCAGCACCGAATCAAATGTCCGCAGCAGCGCGCCGATGCGGTCGCCGTGCGGCTCCGAGCAGAAGGTCTCCTTCGCCCATTTGCCGTTACAGCAGTGATAGACACAGAGCGGCGAGAGCCGGATATCGCGTGTCATCTGGAGCGTCCGGTTGTAGAACACCGCACCCTCAAACATGATATGCTCCTCGCGCTTCTGATCGCCGAGCAAAAAGGAGGAATACGACTGCTTTTTCTTCTCGGCATAGTGCAGCAGCATCGCCTGATACACCGCCTTCAGCATCTCCGCGGTTTCATCGGGCTTTGCAAGATAGAGCTTGGAATTGCGGATGCGGTACTTTGAGAGCGCATCAAGCGCCTCAAGGAGCTCCTGCGGCGTGTGGGAGCTGTGCCGCAGAATCGTGATCGCGGCGGCCTCCTTTTCGTCGTCGCAGCGGTAGGGAACCTGATAATACGCCGCAAAATCGGGCATCCAGCGCAGCAGCGACTTCCGGAAGGACGGGAACTGCTCCCCGTAATCGGAAAGCAGCCGCCCGAGCATCGAATAAGCAAGCTCCGGCGCCGTCACCCCGATCAGATTCAGCAGCTCGAAGGTATAGAGCAGCAGAAAGGCATTCTGCGCCGCGGGCAGCGCCCCCATCCGGTAGCGCGTCCGCCATGTGAAATAGCAGCGCAGCTCGTTGTCCTTCATATTGTAATACATCGGCGTCGCGCGCCCGCAGAGCACATTATCCGGGAAATCGTCGGTGTAGTGCTCCATGTACTTGCCCTGCTGATAAAACAGGCTCTCCATCGAGCGGGTTCCGTTAAGATTGTTGTAGCCCGAGAGCGTGCGCATCTGCCGGATCTGCTGCGGCACCGCATAAAAGAGCGAGCCCGCATTCCCGCCGAGGATCGTCTGATCCGTGTAAACCGTTGATGAGGAAGAAACCGACCCGGTTCTGCGCTTGGATGAGGCCGTTTTCCTGCCCGGGGAGGAGGCGGTTTTTCGCTTTGAGGATGAGGAGGAGGTCTTTTTCCGCGCGGATGACCCCGTGCGCTTTTTCTGCGGCACCGGCTCATCGGTAAACGAGCGGAACAACTGCTGCAAAATCTTCAGCATGCCCATTTTTCTGACGCATCTCCCTTCACGCATACATATTCTATTCTATTATACAGCATTTCATGTGATTTTGCAATCCCAATCATGAGAAAAATATGTGAAATCGCGCACCAAGCGGAAAGAATCTTTCCCGACTGATTGACTTTCCGGCGATTTTATGGTATGATATAAGAGTATCGCCAGACGATCACAGAGAAAAAAAGCAGGCAGCAGCAGACTGCCCGCGTACTTGGAGGTTACCGATGAAATTTGCAGACGGCTTCTGGCTCAACCGGCGCGGCTATGATGTGGATTATGCAGCGCAGCCGTATGAGATCCGGATTCAGAACAACGCGATCCATGTCCTTGCAACATCCCAGCAGATCTACAACCGCGGCATGACCCTCGGCGGCGTGACGCTCGACATCGTCTATTCCTCGACGAAGGAGAACACGATCAAGGTGCAGATCGTCCATCACAGGGGCGCTGCGAACCGTGAGCCGAAATTTGAGCTCAACGAGGATCTGGGCTTTGTCCCGGAGATCACCGAGACGGAGGATGCCGTGACACTGACCTCCGGCAAGACCGCCGTGACGGTGAAAAAGGGCATGAACTGGGGCGTGCAGTTTACCTATGACGGCAGACACCTGACCGGCGGGGGCTGGCGCGCAACCTCTTATATCAAGGAAAATGCATTCCTTGCCGATGCCCATGTGAAGGAGTCGATGGACGACACCTTCTGGAGCCTGCCCGCTCCGGCACAGCGCGCATATGTCCGCGAGCAGCTCACGCTCTCCGTCGGCGAGTATATCTACGGCTTCGGTGAGAAATTCACCCCGTTTGTCAAGAACGGCCAGACCGTTCAGACATGGAACTCCGACGGCGGCACCTGCTCCGACCAGAGCTATAAGTGTGTGCCGTTCTATCTCAGCTCCCGCGGCTACGGCGTCTTTGCGAACCAGACCGGCGCGGTCAGCTATGAGGTCGCGTCCGATACTGTCTCGAAGGTCAGCATGACCGTTCCGGGCGAATCGCTCGAATATTTCCTGATCGGCGGCGCAGGCTGTGCGGAGGTGCTCTCCAATTACACCGCGCTGACCGGCAGACCGGCACTGACGCCGGCGAAATCGCTCGGGCTCTGGCTCTCGACCTCCTTCACCACGAACTATGACGAGGAGACCGTCAAGGGCTTTCTGAGCGGTATGGCAGAGCGGAAGATCCCGCTGCAAATGTTCCATTTCGACTGCTTCTGGATGAAGGCGTTTACATGGACGAGCTTTGAGTGGGATACGGAGATGTTCCCCGATCCGAAGGGCATGCTCGAACGGCTGAAGAAGGAGTACAATATCGGCATCTGCGTCTGGATCAATCCGTATATCGCGCAGCAGTCCGCGCTCTTTGACGAGGGACTCGAAAAGGGCTACTTCATCCGCACAAAGGACGGCGGCGTGTTCCAGACCGATATGTGGCAGCCGGGCATGGCGCTCGTGGACTTCACCAATCCCGACGCATGCAGGTGGTTTGCAGACGGCATCCGCAAGCTCTGCGCAGAGGGCGTCGATGCGATCAAGACCGACTTCGGCGAGCGCATCCCGACAAAGGATGTGGTCTATTTCGACGGCTCCGACCCGGCCGCGATGCACAATTACTACACCTATCTTTACAATAAAACCGTCTTTGAGGCACTCGAAGGCTGCGTCGGCAAGGATAAGGCGGTGCTCTTTGCAAGAAGCGCAACCGCCGGCGGCCAGAAATTCCCGGTACACTGGGGCGGCGACTGTGCGGCGGAATATTCCGCAATGGCAGAGACCCTGCGCGGCGGACTGTCGCTCTGCGCATCCGGCTTCGGCTTCTTCAGCCACGATATCGGCGGCTTCGAGCAGACCGCCTCTGCGGATGTTTACAAGCGCTGGGTCGCGTTCGGCCTGATGAGCACGCACTCCCGCCTGCACGGCTCGACCTCTTACCGCGTGCCGTGGGCATATGAGGAGGACGACCCGCAGAATCCGGAGAATGCCTGCGCGGTTCTGCGGTATTTCACCAATCTCAAGGGCAGACTGATGCCGTATCTCTGGGCACAGGCCAATCACACGCACGAGACCGGCGTGCCGATGATGCGCGCAATGGTCATCGACTATGCGGACGACCCGGCCTGCCTGACGCTCGACCGGCAGTATATGCTCGGCGACAGCCTGCTCTGCGCACCGGTCTTTGATGAAAGCGGCGTCGCGGAATTCTATCTGCCGGAGGGCGAGTGGTTCGATCTGCTCGGCAAGACCGATGCCCCGCTGACAAAGGGCGGAAAATGGTTCCGCCGCAAGTGCAGCTATCTCGAAATGCCGGTCTATGTCAGACCCGGCTCGATCATCGTCCTCGGCGATTTCAGACAGGATGTCTGCTACGATTACCTCAGCAATGCAACGGTGCTGATCTGCGGCCTCGGAGACGGCGAAACCGCCTCCTGCGACCTCTACAGGGCAGAGGGCGGCAAAGAGCTGACCCTGACCGCAAAGCGCGAGGGCAACCGCATCACCGTCACCTACCCGGCGTCTGAGCGCAAATTCACGATCTGCGTCGCCGGCACAAACCGTAAGGTACAGGCAGAGGCAGGCGGCACGACCGTCATCAGCCTGTAATGAATACAGAAACAGCGGGTAAAGCTGCCCGTGAAAGGAGCGTATGACATGAGTAAAAAGAATGCATTTGAGTACATCTGGAGGGACCGGAAGCGGACGATCTTCGGGCTGCCGTGGAGCTTCACCACCTATTTTCTGACCGAGACCAAGTTTGTCACGCGCTCCGGGTTTCTGAGCCTTGCGGAGGATGAGCTCGATCTTTACAAGGTCACGGATAAAAAGCTGCTGCTGCCCTTCTGGCAGAGAATCGTCGGCTGCGGCACCATTATCATCTATGTCCGCGACACCGATACGCCGCAGAAGGAGATCCGCTGCGTCAAGAAGCCGCGCGAGGTGCTGAAAATGCTCGACAAGCAGATCGACAAGGAGCGCGACCGCTACAATACCAGAGGCCGCGACCTCTACGCCGCAATGGGCGGCATGGGACATCCGCCGATGTATCATGACCATGATGCAGCCGATGCGTGCGATGATTATGCGGATCATCACGACGGACACTTCTGAAAAAGGGGACGAACCGAAAATGCTTCAGTTTGTAACAGAAAAGGAATCGGTCTGGGATCGCCTGAAGGCGGAGACCCGCCCGATCTACCTCTACGGCATGGGCGACGGCGCGGTGCGCATCCTCTCTGCCATGCGGAGCTACGGCATCAAGGCGGCGGGCATCTTTGCAAGCGACGAGTTTGTGCGCGGCCATGATTTCGCAGGCTACCCGGTCCGGAAGCTCTCGGAGCTGGAATCGGAGCTCGATGATTTTGTCATCGTGCTGGCATTCGCGGTCTGCTCGCCGCAGATGATCGACCGGATCCGCGCACTGGGCGAGCGGTATCAGCTCTATGTGCCCGATGTGCCGGTGGTCGGCGGCGGACTGTTCACGCCGGAATACTGCGAGGAGCATGAGGAGGAAATCTCGGCGGTGTATCATGCGCTTGCCGACGAGCGCTCCCGCCAGATTTACGCCAATATCATCAATTTCAAGATCAGCGGAAACCCGGCGTATCTGATGGATCAGGTGGATTCAAAGGATGAGATCTGGAACCGCGTTCTCAAGCCGACGAACCATGAAATCTACGTCGATCTCGGCGCATACAACGGCGATTCGATCCGCGAAATGCTCGAAAATACGCGCGGAAAGTATCACAGAATCATCGCGGTGGAGCCGGATAAGAAAAACTACAAGAAGCTCGTGAAATTTGTCGGGGACACGCCCTCCGTGCAGTGCTATCAGTGTACGGCATGGTGTGTCGATACCGAGCTGCCCTTTGCGGCAAAGGCAGGGCGGCAGTCCTCGGTTGCGGCGGACGGCGTCATGACACCGGCGCGGGCGGTCGATAACCTGCTCGCGGGCAATCCGCTGACGCTCCTGAAAATGGACGTCGAGGGCGCAGAGCGTGAGGCGCTCTGGGGCGCAAGCCGCTCGATCGCGCGCTATGCCCCGAAGCTGATGATCTCGCTCTATCACCGGAATGAGGATATCTTCGAGCTGCCGCTGCTGGTCAAGCGCATCAACCCGCGCTACCGGCTGTTCATCCGGCATCTGCCGTATATCCCCGCGTGGGAGACCAATCTCTACGCAGTCTGCGAGGAAAACAGCAACGACCACTATGCGGAATAACAAAGATGAAATGCAAGGCACCCCCTGCGATGTGATTCGCAGAGGGTGCTTTGCTGTGTGTGAAGGATGAAGCTGGCAATGAATCAAGTTGTCAGGGTAATCGAAAGCTGCTCCGGCGTATCGCTCTGGAATGCAGCCCATGCCTCCTTCCGCGGGAACGCGAAGAAATCGTCTTCTTCTGTCAGGGTCTCCTGATAAACCTTGTCATCGACCTGCAAGCCGGTGATCTGCGGGAGCGAGCCGTGCGCGATATGCAGCTCGCGAACAAAGCAGCTCTGCATCGACACGTCGTTGTTCATGTATCTGCCGACGGTGACATGCAGCACGCCGCCCAAGTCGATTTCGGCATCCATGATTTCGAGACTGGGATACATCGTGCCGTCCCAGTAGTTGAAATACAGCGTGAGAATATCCTCGTCAGTGCCCTCCTTCAGCGAATAGGCATATTGGGGAGCATCGCCGGGTTCCATCGCGTAAGCATAGAAGAAATCCTCCGGATAGCCGTCATAGCCGAATGCCTGCATCGCTTCGGTGATTTTGTCCTCCGGCTGGTAATCCCACTGCAAAGCGCAGCGATTCTGCGAGAGAACCGGGATTTTGTCAGCCGGCATATAGACCGGCTCCAGCGGTATCACAGGGATTCCCTGATACATCGCAAAGGTGTAACCATATCCGACCGCGCTTTCCAGTACATTGATACCGAGAAGATCGCCGCCGTTTGTGCCGTATTCACTCAGACCGTAATAGTATTCACCGTCGTTTTCATCCTTCAGGCTGATCGACCAGTGCTGCGAACCATCGTAGTCGATATCTGTGACGGTCAGCTTTTTCTGTTCCATGACATTGATGCAGGAACCGATTTTGTGCAGCTTTGCATCACTTGCGAGACAGTCAAAATATACTTCCGCGCAGACCGGGTCATCCGGTTCCGGATAGATTCTGGTCATGGACACTTTTCCGTCCGGGACAAACAAATCACCGTACCGGAATCCGTCCTCGGTATGATCCCAGAGCGCCCGCTCGACGTGATATCTGCCGTCCGGCATCAGCTCGAAATGCCGGAACTGCTGATACAGGCGACCTTCCCACTTGCAGGATCCTGTCATAATATAGAAATCCGGTTCAGCTTCGCCGAATGTGTCAACGGTGATATAGAGCTGCTGCGGGATTGTCGGCATAAACAGCTCCTCCATCGGAACAGCGCCGATATCATCCGGGTCAACGCCTGCGGCGGTTTCGGGGTCAAATTCTGTGATATGCAGTTCTGCCCCTTTGATTTCCGGCAGCGCGCCGTGCGGTACGGTCAGATCACGCCGGTAAGCGCTGAAATTCTCCTGATAGTCCTCGCATCTGCTGGCTTCAATTTTCAGGATTCCGTTTTCATCGAGATGCAGCGCGGTGAATTCCAGCAGTCCGCCGTAAATCTGCCCGTTCAGGCGGATGTAAAGGCTCAGGATATCGGTTTCTGTGCCCGCAGTCATACGGGTGCAAATCGTGATATCGTCGGTATACGGATAGCCGTAGAGGAATTCGTCAAAGCCGTTGAGCGTACCGTAGCCCATCACATCGGCAAATTCCTGTAATGTTTCCATCGGGGTGAAGTAGTTGTATGCAGTTCGCTCCTGCTTCAAAATAGGAACGGCATTGTCCGGAATCTGCGGCTCCGGAGTGATCTCGCCCGGATGCGCAAGATCATGAATCAGCGCAGTGGTGTCGCCCGTTGTGATTAAGCCGTCGCCGTCCATATCGGCAAGCTCCATGCCGAGATCGGAGACCGGCGCTTTTTCATCCTCGGCTACAATCCGGCAGCTCAGCACCGCATCCAGCACATTGATCTGACCGTCAGCGGTCGTGTCGCCCTCATCGGTAAAGGGCAGGGAATCCGCCGCTGTAAGATTTCCGCGGACGCCCGCCTGCTCGCCGGTAAAGGTCGGGTCGCAGTAGGCAAGCGTGCAGTAATAGGCATCGCCGAAATACAAAGCGCACGCAAAGGCATCGTCATCAGCAAGGAAGCGGTAGCTGAGCGGGAAGGACGCCGGCACCGGCACATCGAGATATTTCTGCTGCGCCTTGTCGTAATACTGCGGCGCATAGGAGACCCAGTCCGCGCCGTTCTGAATGTAATCCGCGGCGCATTTCGAGAGCGCCGGGAGCTCATTGCCCGCCTCGTCATAGGCCTTGCACGCCTCGGTATCGACGGTCACGCTGCTGCCCTGATAGGAAGCGGTCTGGGTTTTCTCGGTCTGCGCCTTGATCAGCGCGCCCTCCGCATCATACCAGAGCGCGGTGCGGGTGTCGTAGAGTGCGGTGAATTCACCGAAATCGTAGGTGTAGATGCGCGTGCGCATGCTCGCGATGCCGGCTGCGGAAACCGGAACCGCCGGCATGACCGGCAGCAGCGGAATGCTCTGCGCCAGTACGGCAAGGGTGATGAGTCCGTTGAGATGCTTCTTCATTTTCATAGCAAAAACCTCCTTTATGAAAATCCTGTCACTGCTGTATTTCGATTTTGAGATCATCCTGAATCTGCGAATCAAATGCGCGCCACTGTGTGATGCCGGGGAAGCCGGTCTCGGAGTCGGTCTCCTCGGTAAA
Organism: Oscillospiraceae bacterium; assembly: GCA_017460835.1. Taxonomy (GTDB): domain Bacteria; phylum Bacillota; class Clostridia; order Oscillospirales; family Ruminococcaceae; genus Firm-04. The sequence continues at coordinate 781 of JAFUAD010000076.1, read as the reverse complement.
GTACCGCAGCGTGATCTGCACATCCCGCACCGGCGGGAGCGCGCCCGCCTCCCAGATCAGCGCGGTCTCATAGACCCAGTCGGTCTGTTCGGCATCAGGTTCGCCGGTATACATGCAGATTCCCAGCCGCAGAACGCCGTCCTTGCCGAGCACCGCCGATTCGATGCCGTATTCCTCCCAGCAGCCGGAACCGGTCTGCCAGCGGATGCGGAGCATCTCCGGCTCTTGCAGGATGCGCGAAACGGTGTCGGCGTCCTTCTGCCCGCTGCCGAGCGTGATGACCGGCTCGCTGCCGTTCAGGTAGCGCTGTACGGCATCTGCGCCCGCGCTGTGCGAGAACTGCACTGCTTCTGCGAGCGTTCCGGCCTGATCGCCGTTTGCCGCGAGCACCGGCACCGATGCGGGATAGCTGACCGGTGCAGCGGTGGTTTCGGTGGTGACCGTCGTCGTGATGGTCGCGGCGGTCGTGATTGCTGCCGAGCCGTCAGGGGTAGTCTGCGGCGGCAGAATGCCCTGCGTGTCATATGTGACCGCGGGCGTCACACCGGTCTGGCCGGTTCCTGTATCGGGCGTCCGCTGATCGGAAACAGGCGCGGACGAGGTCGTCGCAGCGGTTTGCGTTGTCGTTTCGGTCAAATCCGTGAACGCGGTGACCTCCACGATCTCCTCATTCTGCGAGGAGGCCGTGAGCAGCACATCCTCCCGCTGCCGGTTCATGTGCAGGAATACGCCCGCTGCCAGCAGCACACAGGCTGCCGCAGCGCCCCATCCGGCAAAGCGG